>CAZCUQ010000016.1:7618-26955 GCA_964501705.1 uncultured Ruminococcus sp.
TGTGCACCAAGTGCTTCTTTTAGGTCTTTAATTGTAACAAACCCCATTTTAACAAGCACAGAACCCAAAGGTATGTTTTGAGCCTTGCTTTCAGCTAATGCGATTTCAAGCTGTTTTTCGTTAATTTTATACAAAATATTTAAATTGTAAGCGAAGAAGAAGCTTTGTTAATCTTTTGTTAACAAAACAATACAATTTGTACAATATATTAAAACAAACAATTCACATATATTGCTTAAAAATATTTTATAATGTATAATAGGTATAGTGTCCGAAAAGCGAGGTGGGATTTACGGCTAATATTCTGAATATAACTACTCCGATAACCCCTAAGGATTACCAGCTTCCGAAATATAACAACAACTCCCAGGCTAACGATTCGGGGCAGGTATTCAATCTCGGCGACCAGACCCAGGTAGTTAAGGTCAATACCCGCACAGAGGATTTCGCCGAGCAGGATCTTAAAGATACTCTGCTAAATACGCCGGAAAATTCGGGAAAGGCGGAAAGCGTGGAGGCGGTTCTCAGCTTCGTAAAAGATCTGCTTTCAAAAGAGACCGTCGAGCTTATCTCTCAGGAGGGTGACAAGCAGATAATGGCTAAGCTCGCGGAATTCGCCGACGAGGTAATGCTCACGCCCGAAAATCTGACCCGCGATATGATAAATCAACAGTCGAACGCTACGATATTCAGCGGGAAATTATGGGATACTCTGCGCGCGGTGATGAAAAACTCTTCCGCTCCCGATATTTCCGAAGCCGTTATGGATTTTGCCAAGGCAACGGCGAATAACGCTCAGAAAAACGAGATACTTACATCGCTTTCGGACAATTTCAAATATCTCGCCACTGAGCTTGCTCCCAGCAAGGATGTCTCCAACGAGCTTCTGAAAGCCTCCGAGATGCTGCGGGGCGCCGACGCGGGAAGAAATTTCGAGGCTTTGAAAAGCACTCTTGTAAAGCTTATAAATTATACGGAGGAAAGTCTGCTTCTCGACAATAATTCTCAGAAGCTCCTGCCGCTGATAATTCACACGATGTCGCGATACAATGACGACCCTACGTCTCTCAAGCAGAGCTTTGACACGGTGATGAACCTTTTTGACAGCGTGAATTTCGGAGAAAAGGCATTACAGGAGCTTCAGACGGCTTCGGGCGCCGCCGAGCCGTCGCGGGAATCGATAAGGGAGACTGTAGTAAAGCTTTTTGATAATTTCATTATTAAATCGGATATCCCTCAGAGCGTAAAGTCAAGCTCCGTAAGCAGCGAAAAGGTTATCGCCGATCAGAATAAGCTTGCGTCTCTTACGAAAATGCTTGCGGCGGGTGTGAAGGTCATGAGCGAGCGAATCGACGCGGACATTCTGAAAACCAATCTCGGCACGATAAATCCGCAGAACGGCTCCGCGGCGATAAAGCTTGCCGTCGCGTCGCTTACGCCGAATACTCCGGCGATGGCGGACGCGTTAAATACCATTATAAAGAATTACGACGATACGGGAGATCTTTCTTCTCTTATAAACAGGCTTTCGGTGCTTCTCGAATCGGTCGACGATATGGATAAAAAGCTTCCGCTTGCGCACGTTCTGAACGAATCCCTGTCCGTGCTTGCCGAGGAGGCGGGAGATAATTATACTCCTCCGACAGCGCTTGACACGCTTGCGGATTTTCTTGTCAAGAATATAGACGACAGCGCTCTTCAGTCGCTGTCGTCCATGAACAGCGGCGATATGATAAAGACTATGCTTACAAATCCCGGCGTATTCAATCCTCTCATGCACTTTTTCGTTCCCATCGAGGCTGACGGAACAAGAGCGTTCGGCGAATTATGGGTGGACAAAAACGCCGACAGACAGGACTATTCGGTCTCCATGGATGAAGGCGTCTCGGAAACGAGTCATATCTTTTTGAATTTCGAGCTTGAAGACGTTGGCTATTTTGAAATGGAAATGTTCGCGAGGGACGAAAACATCAGCATAATGCTTCTTTGCCCGGAGGGAACCGAAACCCGGTTTGCTCCGCTTAAAACGTCGGTTCCGAGAATAGCGGCGGCTTCGGGTTACAGAGTAACGGCGGCGATAGTCGATACGCTTGTCAGAAAAAGAACGTTAAATGAGGTATTCCCCATTCTTTCAAAGAAAAGAGGCGGTTTTGATGCCAACGCGTAATATCAATGATCAGAAAGCGGTCGCTCTGAGATATAATCCTGACAAGGATTACAGTCCCGTCGTCGTTGCAACGGGGCACGGAAGAGCCGCTGAAAGAATCATCTCCCTTGCCGATGACAGCGGAGTTCCCATTTACCGCGACGACAGCGCGGCGGCACTGCTTTCCATGCTCGATGTGGGACAGGGGATTCCTCCCGAATTATACTCGGTGGTTGCGGGAATTTATGTCGAGATATTGAAGCTCGCTAAAAATAAAGACAAATAAGAAAGGAATTTTTATGAACAGATTATACAGATTTTTATGGCTTTTCGCGGCTTTTTTCGGCGGCACTGCGGTTATAGGCACTATTGCGGCAATGCTGAAGGCAACGAAGAGAAAATATATAGAAGTTTAATGACAGACAAATAAGGATAAAAAAACCAATGGATAAATACAAAAAACTGATGGGAAATACCGCGGTATTCGCCGTGGGGCAGTTCAGCGCAAAGCTGCTGAGCTTTTTTCTCGTCAGACTGTATACTGCGACTCTTACGCCCGACGAGTACAGCACGGCGGATATCCTGTACAACACGCTGAATGTTCTGGTGCCCGTGGTAACGTTTTCCATGACGGACGCGATAATCCGCTTCGGCGTTGATAAGTCATACGACCGCCGAAAGGTCTACACCTCGGCGAATCTGATGACTCTTGTCGGAATGACGGTCTTTGCGCTCACGACGCCGCTCTTCAACAGAACGAAGATTTATCACGGCTATACCATGCTTTTGTTTGTGTACGCGTATTTCAGCTGCTTCCGCTCGCTTGCTTCTCAGCAGACGAGAGCGAAAGGACTTGTGAGACTTTATGCCATAGACGGAGTCCTGACCACTCTCACGCAGTTCATATGCAATCTGATATTCATGGCTGCGCTCAAAATGGGCATAACGGGATATATTCTGTCGTTTATCGTCTCGGATTTTCTTTCATATGTATTTCTGACAGTTTTTGCGTCTCTGCACAAATCACTCGATACGAAATTCATCGACGCGAAAATGATAAAGGAAATGCTCCGCTATTCCGCGCCGCTTATCCCCACATATCTTATGTGGTGGATAACCTCCTTTTCGGACAGGCTTTTCGTTCTTCATTACAGCGGAGATACCGTAAACGGGATATATTCCGCCGCGCATAAGATACCTATGCTTGTTATGTTCGTGACCACGATATTCTATCAGGCATGGCAGCTTTCGTCCATTGAGGAAAGAAAAAGCAAAACTCTCGGAAAATTTTACAGAACGGTTTTCGGAGCGTATTCAAGTCTGCTGTTCATTGCGGCGGCGGGACTTATCATGATCTGTTTCCCGCTCTCGGAGATACTTCTGAGCGGAGATAAATACGACGGAGCGGAGTATTTTTCCGTGATACTTATTATTGCGGTTTTGTTTCAGTGTCTCTGCCAGTTTTTGTCAAGCATATATTCAGTTGAAAAGAAGTCATTAAACAGCTGTCTTACGGCGTTTGCGGCAGCTTTTGCGAATATCGTGCTGGACGCTCTGCTCGTTCCCGAAAGAGGACCTTACGGAGCGGCTGCCGCAACCGCAGCGGCGTATTTTACCTGCTTCGTCATAAGAATTATAGATTCGAGAAGATATATCCGCTTTAAAGTGGATTTTGTAAAGATAACAGTAAATACGTTGGTTCTTATTGCGATGGCGGCTCTTTTCATTACCCGCCCGAAGCTTTATGTACTGTTAATTATCGTGTGCTTTGTTTTTGTGCTGCTCATCAATCTGGGCGCGCTTGTAAATACGGCGGCGAAGCTTCTCGGAAAGAGAAAACCCGCCCCCGCAAAGGATTAAAAAATGGGATCTGAAAAGAAAAGACATATTTTGACGTTTGCCGTGATTTTTTCGGTATTTCTCCTGCTTATAGCAATAATTGTCACGCTTGCGGCAAAAAACAAAAAATTATCCGAACAGCTAAGCGCCGACGAGGATTATATCTCGGCCGCCGCGTCAAGGGTGTACGAATATTACGGATCGAAGGACTATATCGAGATAAGCGATTATTCCAATGACAAAATAATACTCAAGGCTCTCGAAAATGTGCCGAAAACCGAGTTGAAACCCGAAAATCTCTCGTCCGACGGGGATTTCCGCTATTATACCGAAAACGGTGAGGTAACCTCGAAGCTCGGCGTTGATGTTTCCTATTTTCAGGGAGATATCGACTGGCAGATCGTGAAAGAGGCGGGGATAGAATTCGCCATGATACGCGCGGGGTACCGAGGCTACGAATCCGGCAAGATCAACAAGGATCCGCGCTTTGACGAATATATGTCGGGCGCGGCCGAGGCGGGGATCGAAACGGGAATTTATTTTTATTCTCAGGCTGTGACTGTCGAAGAAGCCGAAGCCGAGGCGGAATTTGTCCTGTCTCAGACCGAGGGGTACGACATAACATATCCTGTGGTTTTCGACTGGGAGCTTACGGGAGAAGAATCCGCGCGGACAAACGGTTTATCTCCCGCTCTGCTGACCGATATCACCGCAAAGTTCTGCAGCACCGTTGCGGGAGCGGGATATATCCCGATGATCTATTCATCAAAGAGGCAGGCGCTTCTGCGGACGGACATGGACTGTCTTTATATGTTTGATTTCTGGCTGTGCGAGTATGCGGAAAGTCCCGAATATCCTTACATATATCAGATGTGGCAGTATTCCTCCGATGCCGAGGTTCCCGGCATAAAAGGGAAAGTTGATATCAACATCAGTTTCATTGACTACACCAAGGAAAGAATGGGCGTGATGAGCGGGGAATTTACCTGAAGTTTAATTTTTGCTTTCAAGTTACTTTTCGCTGTCTGTTACTCTTATCGAAAAGATTGATTTCTGTCAACTTCATGTTGGATTTTATCAGACTTCCCCGGAAACCGGAGTGCGGCTGACGGCGAAAGATTTTGTCAGCAGCGGCGCGCCGGTTTCCGGGGAGGTCTGTTCATATTCTCAGACGAAAAAAACTGTGAAACGTTATTTTCGCAAATTCCGGTTCCTCGGCGAAAATGTCAGGCGGCAGGCAAGTATTATATCGCGTAAATTATAGGGTGAAAAGGCGGTGAAAGGATGATATGCGTCAGCATAAACTATAAAAAAGCGGATGAGCGAATCCGCGGTCTTTTTGCGTTTGACGGGAATAAAAGGAAACAGCTTTCCGTATTGCTTACGGATTCGGGAGCAGCGGAAAATGTGATCCTGTGTACCTGTTCCAGAACGGAAATATATGCCTGCGGAAATATCTCCGCAGAGCAGATAATGAAGAAAATATCCGAATTATCGGGCGCTGCCGAAATAAAACAGTACGTTATGATATTTGTCGGGAACAGCGCGATAAGTCATCTTTTCAGAGTTGCCTGCGGCATTGATTCCATGGTGATGGGCGAGGACGAGATACTCGGACAGACAAGAAACGCTTACAAGGAAGCTTGTGACAGAGGCAATGTTTCAAATAAGCTGCACATGATATTTCAGGCGGCGATCGCCTGTGCGAAAAAGATAAAAACGGATACATCCGTTTCGGGAATTCCCGTTTCCGCCGCTACGCTTGCGGCAAACGAGGCCGTTCATTGGGGCAATGATATCTTTATAATAGGCGCGTCGGGAAAAATAGGAAACAGTACTCTTAAAAATATTCTTTCCCATAAAAACGCAAGAGTGACCGTCACCGCGAGAAAGCATATTCCCGATATCGGCGAAAAAATGCGTGACAGGGTAAAAATCGTTCCCTATGAGGACAGATATCTGTATATTGACGGCGCGGACTGCGTTATCAGCGCCACTTCCTGTCCCGTGTATACGCTTACAGGGGATAAGCTCCTGCACAGTATTTTTTCGGAGAAGCCGCGTCTGTTTATTGATCTGGCGGTTCCGCGCGATATTGATGAAAGCATTTCAGAAATGAAAAACGTCAGGCTCTTGGGAATCGACTGTTTTAAAAAAATTGCGGAAAAGAACAATGATATAAAGCTGTCGGAACGGGATAAAGCGGAAGCTATCATCAAAGCGGAAACGGAGACGCTCCGCAAAGGAATGGCAATGCAAAATTTTTTGTCTTTGAGTCGGAATGTTAAAAGCAAGCTTGATGAAAAGGGCATAGAACCGTTGATGTATAAGCTGAAATCGGAACTGAGCGCCGACAGCTTTGAAGAAGTCGCGGAAATTATCGGTAATTTCGGAAAGGATTAATTATGGGATATTTTCCTTTTTTCATGGATATTAAAAATAAGCGGATAGTTATTGCGGGCGGCGGAAATGTAGCTTTCCGAAAGGCGGAAAAGCTGCTGCCCTTCGAGCCTGAGATAACCGTTGTCGCTCCCGCGTTCTGCCGTGAGTTACAGGCTCTTGACGGCATTTGCATGAAAACCGGGGAGTTTGAGGACAGTGATCTGAACGGCGCGTTCGCGGTGATTGCCGCAACGGACAGCAGTGAGCTGAACGGGCATATTTACAGGCTGTGCACCCAAAAAAATATCCTGATAAACACAGTGGATGACAAGGATAAATGCGGATTTATTTTTCCCGCGCTGGTGAAGCGGGGAGATATTACTATCGGGATATCCACTTCGGGAAAAAGCCCGCTTTTCGCGGGATATCTTCGTGAATATATCGAGGAAGAGCTTGACGGCGGTATGACGGACGCCCTTGAAATTCTGGATAAATACCGAAGTTATGTAAAAAGCGTTTTTCCCGCGCAGGGACAGCGGAAGGAAGCCTTTGAAGCGATACTCGATATGTGTCTCGCCTGCGGTGAAAATGCTCCCGGCGATGATGATATAAGATCGATGCTTGATAAGATCGGGAGAAAATATGAAGCTTAAAATCGGAACAAGAAAAAGCAAGCTTGCTCTCAGGCAGGCGGAAATGGCTGCCGCCGCCATAAAAGAAAAATTTCCCGGTTCGGAAACGGAATTTGTTTATATTTCTACCGAGGGTGATCGTGTGACCGACAGACCTCTTTCGCAGATGAGCGGCAAGGGAGTTTTTGTATCGGAAATAGAAAAAGCCCTTATTGACGGGCGTATTGATATGGCTGTTCACAGCGCGAAGGATATGTCGGTAAGCTGTGCCGCGGGACTTGCCGTGACGGGTGTACTGGAAAGAGGCTGTCCCATAGATGTCATTATTTCCGTTAAAGGAAGGGAAACGGGCAATATCATCGGCACGGGAAGTGTGCGCCGCAGAACAGCTGCCGGGAGGCTTTTCCCCGATGCGGATATCAGAGATATCAGAGGAAATATCGATACAAGGCTTCAGAAGCTCCGCAGCGGCGAATATGACAGCATTATTCTCGCAAAGGCGGGAATTGAGCGGCTGGGGCTTGATATGACTGACTTTTTTATTGCGGATATGAGCTATGGACCCGCTTCACCCTGTCAGGGAATAATTGCGCTTGAAACAAAAGCAGCGGGATACGCTGCCGATATCGCGGGGGCAGTGTCACATGAAGATACTTATTTCTGCTTTGAAACGGAGAGATATACAATGAAGCTTCTGGGCGCCGACTGCACAAAGCCGATAGGCGCATACGCGGAAATAAACGGAGACAGGATAGAGCTTGGAGTAACAAACGACGGACTGAAAATACTGAAAGGCGAAGCTGAAATCAGCGAGCGTTTTTCTTTGGCGGAAAGACTGGTGAGCGAGCTGTGAAAAAAGGGTGCGTATATCTCTGCGGGGCAGGCTGCGGCGAAGCGGATCTTATCACCGTGCGGGGAATGAATGTGCTGAAAAGGTGCGATGTCGTTATTTACGATTCGCTTATTGATGAAAGTCTCCTTGAATATGCTCCCGCATATGCGGAAAGGATCTGCGCGGGAAAACGTGCGGGCAGGCACAGCGCAAAGCAGGAGGATATAAATTCCGTAATAGCGGAAAAGGCGCTTGAGGGAAAATGCGTTGTACGTCTGAAAGGCGGCGATCCTCTGGTTTTCGGCAGGGGCGGAGAAGAAGCGGAGTTTCTCGGAAAAAACGGCATTTTTTATGAATTTATTCCCGGAATAACATCATCCGTTGCGGCTCCGGAGTTTGCGGGGATACCAGTTACTCACAGGAATCTGAGCAGGAGCTTTCATGTTGTCACAGGACATACAGCCGATGATACACTGCCCGAAAACATGACTGAATACGCAAGGCTGAACGGTACGCTCGTGTTCCTCATGGGACTTAATAGTCTGCCGGAAATTGCCTGCGGACTGATGAAAAACGGCAAATCTCCCGATACTCCCGCAGCGGTCATTTCAAACGGCGGGAGCAAAAATCAAACGGTAATAAAGGGCGTTCTTTCGGATATTTCCGAAAAGGCAAAAAGCGCGGAAACTCCCGCCGTGATCGTTGTGGGGGAAACGGCTTTATGTAATTTTATATGCGAAAAAAAGATGACGGTGTCTGTTGTGGGAACGCGCACGTTTACGGAAAAACTCGCCGAAAAAACATCTCCGTTCGGAATAAAGAATGAATTTCCGTGCAGGCTTTTTATAAAAGAATATACTGAAAACGCAAAGCTTGACAACGCACTGAAAAACATATCCCGTTACAGTGTCATCACATTTACGAGCGCAAATGCGGTAAAAGTATTTTTCGGCGAAATAAAACGTCTTTGCATAGACGCCCGAAAATTCGCGCGTCTGAAATTTGCCGTTATCGGAAGCGGAACTGCCGCCGCTCTTGCGGAGCATGGTTTTTACGCGGATATTATCCCCGAAAAATATACCTGTGCGGAGCTTGGCAAAACGCTTGCGGATAAATGCGGCAGTGACGATAACATTCTTATTCCCCGTGCGGAGCATGGCAGCGATGAGCTTACAAAACCGCTCGGCGCTGCGGGTATAAATTACAGCGAGATTAAAATTTATGATGTGCGGGCCGCGGAAAATACAGTGCCGTATGAAATCGGTTCCGACTTTCTCGTTTTCGGCAGCGGTACGGGTGTGAAGAGCTTTTTTGACTGCGGCTTTACCGTCTCGGACAATACGGATATCATCTGTATCGGAGAGAACACGGCGGATAAACTGAAAAAAATTTGCGGCAGAAAATGTATATTGCCTGATACGCAAAGCACAGACGGCATTGCGGAAATAATACTTGGGAGAAATGAAATATGAAGAGATTCAGACGGCTCCGCTCAGCGGAAAACATACGCAGAACAGTACGGGAAACTCATATTGAAAAAAGCAGCCTTATATATCCCGTTTTTGCGCAAGAGGGAGAAAAAATAAAAAAACCTGTGGATTCCATGCCGGGCGTATTCAGATATTCCGCTGATATGCTGGGTGAGGTGCTTGATCCGATAAATGCCTCGGGTATCGGAGGACTGCTTATTTTCGGGATACCCGAACACAAGGACGAAATGGGTTCGTGCGCTTACGATGACAGCGGCGTTACTCAAACGGCAATAAGGAATATCAAGGAAAAATATCCCGATATGCTTGTAATTGCGGATGTATGCCTCTGTGAATACACCTCTCACGGACACTGCGGCGTAGTTCATGACGGAAAGATAATCAACGATGAAACGCTTCCTCTGCTTGCGAAAATGTCCGTCAGCCTGGCAAAATCGGGAGCGGATATAATCGCGCCGTCCGACATGATGGACGGACGCGTGGGATATATCAGAAATGCCCTTGACGCGAACGGTTTCGGCGATACTCCCATTATGGCGTACAGCGCAAAGTTTGCGTCCGCGTATTATTCGCCGTTTCGCGACGCGGCGGATTCCGCTCCATCCTTCGGCGACAGGCGCACATATCAGATGGACTGCGCAAACGGCAGGGAAGCTATGCTTGAAATAGAGGAGGACATCAGAGAAGACGCGGATATCGTGATGATAAAGCCTGCGCTTGCGTATCTCGATCTTGTCCGGGCTGCCCGTGACAGATTTGATGTGCCTCTTGCGGCATACAATGTCAGCGGCGAATATTCTATGGTGAAGGCTGCGGCGATGAACGGCTGGATAGACGAAAAGCGAATTGTAATGGAAAACCTTACAGCAATAAAGCGTGCCGGAGCGGACATTATTATTACATATCACGCTCTTGACGCCGCGAAATGGCTGAGCGAATGAGGGGAATTCAATGAATATAAGAGCATCCGAAAAATTATACGTCCGTGCCAAAAAAATAATGCCCGCCGGAGTAAACAGTCCTGTCAGAGCTTTCGGCAGCGTGGGAAGAACTCCGCTGTTCATAGATCACGCAAAAGGCAGCAGAATATTCGACGCGGACGGAAATGAGTTTATAGATTATGTATGCTCATGGGGTCCGAATATCCTGGGACACGCCTATCCCGCCATAACGGACGCGGTAATTGAGAGCTGCAAAAAAGGTCTGACATTCGGAGCCTGCCATGAGGGGGAAATAAGGCTTGCGGAAAAGATACGGGCGCATTTTCCGTCAATGGAACTGCTTCGCCTTGTAAATTCCGGCACCGAAGCGGTCATGAGCGCGGTCAGGGCGGCAAGAGGATTTACGGGAAGAGATAAGATAATCAAATTCGAGGGCTGTTACCATGGTCATTCGGACGGACTTCTTGTAAAGGGAGGTTCGGGACTGCTTACAAATTCCGTCCCCGACAGCGCGGGCGTACCTCCGGGATTTACCGAAAACACTCTCCTTGCGGAATATAACAATAACGCGTCGGTGGAAAAGCTTTTTTCGGAACACAACGATATTGCCTGCGTAATTGTCGAACCGGCGGCGGCAAATATGGGAGTTGTGCCGCCAAAGAAAGGCTTTCTTGAATTTCTGCGTGACATTACCGAAAAAAACGGGGCACTTCTTATATTTGACGAGGTGATAACGGGATTTCGTCTTTCTGACGGAGGGGCGCAGCAGTATTACGGAATAAAGCCCGACATGACCGCTCTGGGAAAGATAGTAGGCGGCGGGATGCCTCTTGCGGCATACGGCGGCGCTCAGGAGATAATGAAATGTGTATCTCCTCTCGGCTCCGTTTATCAGGCGGGAACTCTTTCAGGCAGTCCTCCGGCGGTCGCGGCGGGAATTGCGCAGATAACCGCCATAGAAAACACACCCGATCTGTATGCCGAACTTGAAAGAAAATCGGAAACGCTCGAAAAAGCAATGAAAAAAGCAGGGCTTAATGTTAATCGTGCGGGTTCGCTGCTCACTGTATTTTTTACGGATGGAAACGTCACGGATTATGCGTCCGCAAGAAAATCGGATACCGGAAAATACGCCGATTATTTCGGATATCTTCTGGATAACGGCATTTATACCGCACCCTCACAATTTGAGGCAATGTTTGTTTCCTATGCACATTCCGATGACGATATTAAAAAAACCTGCGATATTATCGCGGCATACGGGGTATAAACGGCTTGCGCGGCATATCTACGGTGTTCAAGCCGTTTTTTCTGAAAAAGCGGGAGGATATTCAATAGATTTTATTGACAAATATTCCAAAAAAATAATGAAGAATTATTTTTTGCTGTAGGATTTATAGAATATCTACAAAATCTATTGACTTTATATGCTTTGCGGTGTATAATTATCATTATAAAGCATAGTGAAATGATTGGATTGAAAGTATAGAAAGTCAGGTGGCGGATAATGAAATTCAATACCGCACTTCTGCACGATTCATTTGGCGGCGATAAGGAAACCGGAGCCACGCTTGTTCCTGTTTATAACGCTAACGCATACGCTCATGAATCTGCCGAAAAGCTTGAAAAAATATTTAACAACAAAGCCGGCGGCTACGCTTATACAAGGATAGGCAATCCGACAACGGCATCGTTTGAAGCCAGGATAACGGCTCTTGAACACGGTATTGCTTCTGTTGCGTGCAGCTCCGGTATGGCGGCTGTTACCCTGTCGCTGCTGAATCTGCTTGAAGCGGGTGATGAGGTAGTTTCGGGCAGTGCGCTTTACGGCGGCACTCTTGATCTGTTTGAAGACCTCGAAAGCTTCGGAATAAAGGTGATATACATAAACGAAGTTACCCCCGAAGCGCTTCAGAGAGCCGTGACGAACAAAACAAAAGCTGTTTTCACCGAGCTTATCGGAAATCCAAAGCTGAATGTCGTTGATCTGAAAAGTTTTTCAGAGGCGGTTCATTCTTATAATATCCCGCTGATAGTTGACAGCACCACCGCGACACCGTATCTCTGCAATCCGATAGATCACGGCGCGGATATCGTTGTCCATTCCACGTCGAAATATATAAACGGCAGCAGCAGCGCCATCAGCGGCATTATCACTGACAGCGGAAACTTCAAATGGGGCGAAAAGCATCATGCGCTTGAAAAGTATAAAAAATTCGGGAAACTTGCGTATATAGCAAAGCTCAGAAACGGTATCTGGAGAAATATCGGCGCCTGCGTTTCGCCGAATACCTCGTTCCTTAATTCCCTGGGGCTTGAAACGCTGGGAATACGAATGGAGCGGATGTGTTCAAACGCGCTTGCTCTCGCGCGGTTTCTTGAGAAGCAAAACGGCATTGAAGTGAATTATCCCGCGCTCCCGTCAAGTCCGTATCATGATCTTGTACGATGTCAGTTCAGAGGAATGGGCGGCGCGATACTTACCATAAGAACGGGCAGCAGGGAACGGGCGTTTAAGCTGATAAACTCGCTGAAATACGCGTCCATAGCGTCAAACATCGGTGATGTGAGGACGCTTGTCATTCACCCGTCGGGAACGCTTTTTACTCACAGCAGCGAAAAAGCAAAGCGGGAAGCGGGAGTTTATGACGACACGGTAAGAATAAGCGTGGGTATCGAAGATATAGATGATATAACAGATGATTTTGCTCAGGCGGCAGAAAAAATGGAGGAAAAGCAAGATGGCAGTTGATTACGCGGCACTTAAAAAGGGCGGCTTTATGCGCCAGAAGCAGAAGAATAATTTTTCGCTGAGACTGCGGGTAGTGGGAGGAAATCTTACCGCAAAGCAGCTTGCAAAAATTGCGGAGGTAAGCGAAAAATTCGGTGACGGTCATGTTCATCTTACATCAAGGCAGAGCGTTGAGATACCCTTTATCAAGCTTGATGATATTGATCTTGTAAAGACTGCACTTGCGGAGGGTGACGTTGAACCG
Organism: uncultured Ruminococcus sp.; assembly: GCA_964501705.1. Lineage (GTDB taxonomy): Bacteria > Bacillota > Clostridia > Oscillospirales > Ruminococcaceae > RGIG4694. The sequence continues at coordinate 20,877 of CAZCUQ010000016.1, forward strand.
GGCGTTTGCGGTCCAAGGGTAAGAACGGTCACAGCCTGTCAGGGCGAGGCAATATGTCCAAGCGGCTGCATAAATACCTCAGAGCTTGCGGCGGAGCTTGATAACAGATACTTCGCGAGAGAACTTCCCCACAAGTTTAAGTTCGGGATCACAGGCTGTCAGAACAACTGTCTTAAAGCGGAGGAAAATGACCTTGGAATCAAGGGCGGCATACGGGTGAAATGGAAGGAAGATTCCTGTATCGGCTGCGGAGTGTGCGTAAAGGCCTGCCGTTCGGGTGCGATAACAATGGAAAACGGAAAAATAACCGTTGACGGATCGAAATGCAATTTCTGCGGACGCTGCTGCAAATCATGTCCCGCAGACGCATGGGACGAGGTGCATGGGTATATCGTTTCCTTCGGCGGACTTTTCGGAAACCATATCAGCAGGGGCGAAACGATAATTCCGTTCATTGAGAACAGGGAAAAGCTTATGAAGGTATGCGACGCGGCATTGGAATTCTTTGCGGAAAACGCATATCCCGGAGAACGTTTCAGGTTTACTCTCGAACGCATAGGGTTTGATAAATTCAAAGAAAAAATATTGGAGGTCTGCGGCGATGGCTGATTATAAAATAGACGATACGGTGGATATAACCGATGTTGTGTGTCCCACAACATTCGTAAAGGCAAAGGTTGCTCTCGACGAGCTTCTGGAAGGACAAATACTTTCAATAAAGATGAACGACGGCGAGCCTGTTCAGAATGTTCCCCGAAGCATTAAGGAAGAGGGTCACAAGATACTGAAGCTCATCGACAACGGGGACGGCACTTATGATCTCATCGTGGAAAAGGTCGGTGACTGATATGGCGGCAAGAGTCAGCGCTGACAGCTTTGAAAAGGAGATATTGAAATTTGAGGGACTTGCGGCGGCGGAATTTTATTCCGATTCATGTATTCCCTGCAAAAGAATGTCGCCCGTGCTTGCGGAGCTTGAAGAGGAAAATCCCGATATACGCTTTGTTAAGATAAACATCAATTTCGACTCGGAGCTTGCGGGAGAATATGAAGTAAGCTCCGTTCCCTCACTTGTGTTTTTCAAAAACGGCAGCGAGGTCGGAAGAATTAACGGCGCGGTGAAAAAATCCGAGATAGGGCAAACCATAAATAATTTAAGGCAAGGAGAATTGACTATGACGATCACAGTTGCGGGAATAAAAAAGGAATATAATGAAGGTATTACGGTAAAGGAGCTTATTGCCGCGGAGAATGTGGAAACTCCCGAATATGTTACCGTAAGCCTTAATGATGAGTTTATAGAGCAGGGTTCGTTTGAAAGCACTGTAATAAAGGACGGGGACAGCGTTGAATTCCTCTATTTCATGGGCGGGGGCAGCCTTTGATATGATCGCAGGGAAAGGAAGTAAAGGACATGGCATTTACCAATGAACAGCTCGAACGTTATTCGCGTCATATAATACTGAAGGAAGTCGGCGCAAAGGGTCAGAGAAAGCTTTTGAATTCAAAGGTGCTGATCATAGGCGCAGGCGGACTGGGCGCTCCGGCGGCAATGTATCTGGCTGCTGCGGGTGTGGGCACTATCGGAATCGCGGACGCGGACGAGGTAGATCTTTCCAATCTCCAGAGGCAGATAATCCACGCTACTTCGGATATCGGCAAGGCAAAGGTTCAGTCCGCAAAGGAGACTATGGAGGCTATCAATCCCGACATTAACGTAAAGACATACCGCACATTCATTACCTCGGAAAATATCATGGATATAATTGCCGACTATGATTTTATCATTGACGGCACCGATAATTTCCCCGCAAAATTTCTGATAAACGATGCCTGCGTAATGGCAAAGAAACCTTTCTCCCATGCGGGAATAATACGCTTCAAGGGACAGCTTATGACATATGTTCCGGGGCAGGGACCCTGCTACCGCTGCGTATTCAGGAATCCTCCTCCGAAGGACGCTGTTCCCACCTGCAGGCAGGCGGGCGTTATCGGTGCAATGGGCGGCGTCATAGGTTCATTGCAGGCTATGGAAGCTGTCAAGTATATTATCGGTCAGGGACAGCTCCTTACGGGCTTTCTGCTGACATATGACGCGCTTACTATGGAATTCCGCAAGATCAGACTCCCCGCAAATACTCATAACTGTGCGGTATGCGGAGATAATCCCACCATAACAGAACTGATAGATTATGAGCAGCACGATTGCGACGGAGTTCACCTTACCGATGAAGAGGTCTGATTATGATAAAGCTTTGCAAAAGTGATTTCGATAAAATACTTGCTCACGCCGAAAGGGAGCTTCCCAATGAAGCCTGCGGACTTATTGCGGGAGATATAAACGGCGGTGACAGGGTCATAAAGGAGGTTTACCTTCTCACAAATATTGACGCGTCAAACGAACATTTTTCCATGGATCCGAAGGAGCAGCTTGCGGCTGTGAAGGATATGAGAGCCAAGGGACTGACGCCTCTGGGAAACTGGCACAGTCACCCGGAATCGCCCTCCCGTCCCTCCGACGAGGATAAACGACTTGCCCATGACAGCAGGGCGAGCTACATGATACTCTCCCTCATGGACAGGGATAAGCCTGTGCTTAATTCATTCAGGATAACAGGCGGCGACCCCAAGACATCGGAAAAGGAAGAACTTTTGATCGGGGACTGATATGATTTACGATGTAATAATAATCGGCGGCGGTCCTGCGGGACTGTCCGCTGCCATATACGCAAAACGCGCCTGTATGAATGCCATAATCTGTGAAAAGGATTTTATGGGAACGGGACAGATAGCCGAAAGCGTCCGGGTTGATAATTACCCCGGAATGTACGGCGAAACGGGCTATGATCTGGGAGAAAAATTCCGAAGCCACGCAGAAGCTCTGGGAGCGAATTTTCTCGAGGGCGAAGCGAAAGAAATCATACCCGATAAAAACGGATATACTGTTACATTTACCGATGACCGCGTCCTTTCGGGAAAGACAATAGTCTACGCCGCGGGGACATATCGCAGACGGCTTGAAATAACGGGTGAACGGGAATATTCCGCAAGAGGGATATCGTACTGCGCGGTGTGCGACGGAGCATTTTTCGCGGGAAAGGACACCGCCGTAATAGGCGGCGGAGATACGGCGCTTTCCGATGCGCTTTATCTTTCGGAAATAGCAAAAAAGGTATACATAATTCATCGCAGAGACAAATTCCGCGCAAGCGAAGCGCTTGTGAAAAAAGTGAAAGAAACACCGAACGTTGAACTGATACTGAACGCGGTTCCCATCGGATTTGTCGGCGAAAAAATGCTCACGGGAGTGAGATATAAGCAAAATGACGAAGATAAAACGCTTTGCGTCAGCGGATCGTTCACTGCCATAGGCAGCATACCGAACACTGATATTCTGAAAGGTATTGTCAGTCTCAATGAAAACGGATATATCATCGCGGGCGAGGACGGTGTTACCTCCGCAAAAGGATTTTTTGCCGCGGGGGATGTGCGGACAAAGGCTCTGCGTCAGGTGATCACAGCTGCGGCGGACGGCGCAAACTGCATTGAATCGGCAAGAAAATTTTTGCTCGGATAAATTGGAGAAACAACTATGGATTCGGAGAGAATAACAACTGATATTTTAATAATCGGAGGCGGAACGGCAGGCTGCTATTCGGCTATGACCATTGCGGAAAGCTCTCCCGATACAAGAGTGCTCATCTGCGAAAAGGCAAACATAAAGCGCAGCGGCTGTCTCGCGGCGGGAGTTAATGCGCTCAACGCGTACATCACCGAAGGAAAAACGCCGCAGGATTATGTTGACTACGCCCGAAAGGACGCTGAAGGAATTGTCAGGGGCGATCTGCTTCTTACCATGTCAGAGCTTCTCAATGAGGTCACGGAGCGGCTTGAAAAGCTGGGTCTTGTTATACTCAAGGACGAAAACGGCAGGTATGTTGCCAGAGGAACCCGAAATCTGAAGATTAACGGCGAGAATATCAAGCCTGTTCTTGCGAATGCGGTAAACGCTCTCTCCAATGTGACGGTAATGAACCGCGTGAATATCACGGATTTTTCTGTCCGAGACAATGTAATAAACGGCGCGTTCGGCTTCGGTATCGACAGCGGTGTTTTCTATACTGTTGAAGCAAAGGCTGTAATTATCGCGGCGGGTGGAGCGTCAGGACTTTACAAGCCCAATAATCCGGGCTTTTCTCGCCATAAGATGTGGTATTCGCCGTTCAACACGGGAGCGGGCTACGCGATGGGAATAAAAAACGGAGCGGAGATGACCACCCTTGAAATGAGGTTCATAGCTCTGAGATGCAAGGATACCATCGCTCCTACGGGAACGCTTGCACAGGGAGTCGGCGCAAGGCAGGTGAACTCACAAGGCGAGGTCTACGAAAATAAATACGGTCTGACCACATCACAGAGAGTTTACGGTACCGTGACTGAAAACGCGGAGGGCAGAGGTCCCTGCTATCTGCGCACGGAGGGAATTACTCCCGAACAGGACGAGTCATTGATGAAGGCGTATCTTAATATGGCGCCGTCCCAGACTTTAAAATGGATAGAAAGCGGAAAACTTCCGTCACAGCAGAATGTTGAGATAGAAGGCACAGAACCGTATATAGTCGGCGGTCACACCGCGGGCGGCTACTGGGTGGATACCGACAGGCAGACTACAATAAAGGGTCTGTTTGCCGCAGGAGATGTAAGCGGAGGCTGTCCTCAGAAATATGTAACGGGAGCGCTTGCGGAAGGAAAAATCGCGGCTCTTGCAGCTGTTAAATATATATCAAGCAAAGAAATTACGGTGATATCCGAAAGTGAAACCGCCGCTCATTTAAACGAAGCGGAAAAATTTCTTTCCGATAAAAAACCGCTTTTTACATATGAGCAGCTTGAAGAAGCAATGCAGACTGTCATGGATTCATACGCGGGCGGCATAAAGACGAATTACCGCTTTAACGAAAAACAGCTTGCGGTCGCGGATGAAAAGATCGTTGAACTTATGAGGCTTTCTGATGATCTTCATGCGGATGATATGCATGAGCTGATGTTCATTTATGAGCTTCGGGAGCGTCTGACGGTCTGCCGCAGCCTTATAGCCCATCTTAAAGCAAGACAAGAAACGCGCTGGCACTGCTTTGCGGAAAATCTCGACTATCCGGAAAGGGATGATGATAACTTCAACTGCTACATTAATTCAAGGTTAGTTGACGGCGAGATAAAAATAATCAAGCGGGATCTTATCAAGGAGGGACAGATATATGAGCATAATGATAGACGGCAGTAAATGCACAGGCTGCGGAAAATGCGGCGCTGTCTGTCCCGGAAGCCTTATAAGCATAGTCCGAAGGAAAGCCGTCATAAAATACCCCAAGGACTGCTGGGGCTGCACGTCATGCGTAAAGGAATGTCCCGTTCACGCGGTAAAATTTTTTCTGGGAGCGGATATCGGCGGAATGGGCAGTCTCGTCCATACCGAAAATGACGGAGATATCCTTAAATGGATAGCGGAACATCCCGACGGCAAAGTTACCGAAATAGATATTGACAGAAAAGAATCAAACAATTACTGAGGAGTGGAAAGAAATGACCGAATATACACATCTCGACGAGCTTGAAGCCGAGGCGGTCTATATAATAAGAGAGGTTGCCGCAGAATGCGAAAAGCCCGTAATGCTCTATTCCATCGGAAAGGACAGCTCGGTAATGCTTCATCTCGCAATGAAAGCGTTCTACCCAGAAAAACCGCCTTTTCCTTTTATGCATATCGACACAAAATGGAAATTCAAGGATATGATAAAATTCCGTGATGAGCAGGCAAAAAAGTTTGGAATTGAAATGATAGTTTACTCAAACGAGGAAGGCATAAAGCAGGGAATAAATCCCTTTGATCACGGCGCGGCTTACACCGATATCATGAAAACACAAGCATTAAAGCAGGCAATCGCAAAATACGGCTTCACTGCGGCATTCGGAGGCGGCAGACGCGACGAGGAAAAATCCCGCGCAAAGGAGCGTATTTTCTCATTCAGAAATGAAGCGCAGGCGTGGGATCCCAAAAATCAGCGGCCCGAAATGTGGA
>CAZCUQ010000017.1:0-5077 GCA_964501705.1 uncultured Ruminococcus sp.
ATTCTGAAAGGAGTTAGTTTAAATGAACAAGGCAAAAAGAAAAGCAATAATAGCAGGCAACTGGAAAATGAACAAAACTCGCCCGGAGGCAAAAACTCTTCTTGAGGAAATTAAGCCTCTCGCCGCAAACGCCGAAGGAAAAATCGAAGTCATAGCCTGCGTTCCCTTTACAAATCTCGAAACAGCCGTAGGCGTTACGAAAGGCTCTAACGTGAAGATCGGCGCGGAAAATGTTCACTTTGAAAAAAGCGGCGCATTTACGGGGGAGATCTCCGCAGATATGCTTACCGAAATAGGAGTGGAATATGTGGTTATAGGTCACTCCGAAAGAAGACAGTATTTCGGCGAGACCGATGAAACGGTAAATAAAAGAACAAAAGCCGCTCTTGAAGCGGGTCTTAAACCTATCGTGTGCGTGGGCGAACTTCTCTCCGAACGCGACGCGGATATTACCGAGGAAGTTGTCTCCCGTCAGATAAAGCTTGACCTTGCGGGAATTTCCGCAGACGATATAAAGAAAACCGTTATCGCTTACGAGCCTGTATGGGCTATCGGAACGGGCAGAACGGCTACCCCGGAACAGGCTGAAGAGGTGTGCGCGTTTATCAGAGCGTCTCTTGCAAAATTATACGATGATGATACCGCACAGGCAGTTACTATTCAGTACGGCGGCTCTATGAATGCGAAGAACTGCGCGGATCTTCTCGCAAAGGAAAATATCGACGGAGGTCTTATCGGCGGAGCTTCCCTTAAAGCTGAGGATTTCAATGTTATTATTCAGGCTGCCGTAAACGGTTAAGTTATTTTTTACAAAAGCAATAATCTAAATAACGGAAAGGAAATGTAAAAATAAATGAGCGGAAAACCTGTTTGTCTCATAATAATGGACGGCTACGGAATAAATCCCGATTCATACGGAAACGCCATAGCCGCCGCTAAAAAACCGAATCTTGATAAATTCTTCGCTGAGTGTCCGAATACTATTCTCGGAGCGTCGGGACTCTGCGTGGGTCTGCCCGACGGTCAGATGGGCAACTCCGAGGTCGGTCACACCAATATGGGTGCGGGAAGAATCGTTTATCAGATGCTTGTGAAGATATCAAAATCCATCAAGGACGGGGATTTCTTTGAGAATAAGGCGCTTCTTTCGGCTATGCAAAACGCTGAAACACATAACAGCGCTCTTCATATAATGGGACTTTTGTCTCCGGGAGGAGTTCACAGCCATATCGAACATCTTTACGGCGTTCTTGAAATGGCTAAAAGACACGGTATCGAAAAGGTATTCGTTCACGCGTACCTTGACGGAAGAGATGTTCCGCCCTCGTCTGCGGCGGAATATATGGAAGAAGCCGTTGCCGAAATGAAAAAAATCGGCGTCGGCAAAGTTGCTACCATCAGCGGAAGATACTACGCTATGGATCGTGATAACGCATGGGACAGAGTTCAGAAAGCATATGACGCCCTCGTTTTCGGCGAGGGAGTTCACGAAACCGACCCTGTCGAGGCTATCAGAAACAGCTATAAAAACGGCGTGACCGATGAATTCATGCTCCCTACGGTTATTGACGGGACTGACAGAATAGGCGAAAACGACAGCATTGTTTTCATCAATTTCCGCCCCGACCGCGCAAGACAGATAACGCGTTCCTTTGTCGATCCCGAATTTAAAGGCTTTGAAAGAAAAAAAGGAATGTTCCCCGTTAAGTTTGTCTGCATGGCTCAGTATGACGCGACTATGCCGAATGTTGAGGTTGCTTTCCCGCCCGAACAGCTTAAAATGGTTATGGGAGAATATCTTTCCTCTATCGGAAAAACTCAGCTTCGTATCGCCGAGACTCAGAAGTATGCACACGTTACTTTCTTCTTCAACGGCGGCGAGGAGACGGTCTTCGACGGAGAAGACAGGATCCTTATAAAATCCCCCGATGTCGCAACCTTTGACTTAAAGCCCGAAATGAGCGCCTACGAAGTTACCGACGCGGTCGAAAAGGCTATCTCCGAGGATAAGTACGATGTTATCATATTAAACTTTGCAAACTGCGATATGGTAGGTCACACGGGTATCATGGACGCCGCAATTAAGGCTGTCGAAGCCGTTGACGAGTGCGTCGGCAGAGTTGCCGCGGCAATTCGCGGCAAGGGCGGAGTTACTCTTATCACAGCCGATCACGGAAACGCCGATAAATTAATGGAACCCGACGGCGCTCCCTTTACCGCGCACACGACAAATCCCGTTCCGTTCATTGTGGACGGATACGACTGCAAGCTCAGAGAGGGCGGCGTTCTTGCGGATATCGTTCCCACAATGCTTCAGATAATGGGAGTCGAACAGCCTGCGGAAATGACGGGAAAAACTCTTATCGTAAGCTGACACTGAAAAATCGGAGCGGAAAACTTCAGCCGCTCCGGTTTTTTTGATTTAAATCCCGATCTTATCCCAGTCGATAAGACGCAGCCACGCGTCTATGTATTCGTTCTTTCTGTTCTGATAATCGAGATAGTATGCGTGTTCCCACATATCAATACAGCACAGCGGTCTCATTCTGTCAAGAGAGGGAGTGTTCTGATTGGCTGTGGTGCCTATCCGCAGATTGTTTCCGTCAAAGCAGAGCCATACATATCCCGAACCCTTCACGCCGACAGCGGCTTTTTTGAATTTCTCGACAAACGCGTCCATGCCTCCGAAGGATCTTTCGATAAGATTAGCGGTTTTTTCCGAGGGACTTTTTTTCTTTTTTGAGAGCATGGAAAAGTACAGACTGTGATTGTAATACCCTCCCGCATTAAAACGGACTTCCTCGTCGCGGCTGAAAACCAGTCTTTCAATGGGAATATTCTGAAGATTGTTTTTCTCAACAAGGGAATTCAGCGTTTCGGTATATTTGCGGTAATGTCCCTCGTAATGAAAGGACAGTGTAAACGCCGAAAGTTCAGGGCAGAGATCTCTGTACTCCATCGGAACCTGCTGAAAGGGATATGTATTCATAATTAAAACCTCCGATATTATTTTTCTTTTTATATTTTATGCGGTGAGGATCTTTTTAAGAACGAAATTCGGCGACAGGTTCTGAAAAGCGTCCCCATAGTTACAGTAAACGGCATTGACTATAGAACAAACTGTAAACAAATACCTCAACGTTTATTGAATATCACCAAAAAAATAAATAAAAAATATGCGCTTTTACAAATTTGCTGCGTTTGCTATTGAAAAAAATGAAATGATTTGATATAATATAATTGTGTAACTATAACGTTTGGGGGTGAACGATAATCATGATAAATAAGGAAAAAATTTCCAAGGTGGATCTGTACGATGAAAACGGAAATCATTTCCTTTCGTCAAGATTAATAAGCTTTCCTAAGGATTTCTTTAAAATAAAAAGAGAAGAACTTGTCGTTGTTAAAGATAAAAATATGCCGCAGATAAGTAAAAATGAAAATATTACGGCAATTTTTGAATATATGAACGGAACAAGAATAAAATACGTAACTAAAGTGGATCTTTGCACCGAAATGCAGCTTAATTTCCATGTCGACGACGGAATAATCCTTGAGGACAGACGTAAAAGCTACAAGGTAAATTTCCCGTTCGATGGAATATGCTCGTATTTTGAAAGAGACGGCGAACCCGTCACATTCGACCCCAAGCTTCCGCTCCACTTTTTTAATATAAATCTCGGCGGTGTGCTCTTTAATGCCGATTTTGAATTTGAAATCGGAGATATGGTCAATATGCTGTTTATCTTTAATGACATACCCATTGAACTGAATTCGGAAATCCTAAGACTTCAGAACGATACGGACGGAAATTTCGTCGGCTACGGCGCTAAGTTTCTGGAGGTATCTTCACAGCAGGAGGAACTTCTGGCAAAATTCGTCTTTCAGTGTCAGGTTTCCGAAAGAGAAAAAAAACAAAATAAATTCGGAAAATTTTGATTCCTGAAAGGAAGCCCGTTATGGCTGAGTGTAAAATAATTACAGTGACAAATCAGAAAGGCGGGGTCGGAAAAACAACTACCTGCGCGTCCCTTGCGGGAATATTCGCGTCTGTGGGGAAAAAAGTCCTTGCAATCGACCTTGACCCGCAGGGAAATCTTTCGTTCTCGCTTGGCGCACCCGATACGGGGAAAACCATTCACGACGCTCTCAAGGGAACCTGCCCTATTACCGATGCAATAAAACACACCGATGTGTGCGATGTCATTTCTTCAAATATTCTTCTCTCAGGCAGCGATATGGAACTGACAAGCAAAAACAGGGAGTTCCTCCTTAAAAATATGCTTCGCCCTCTGCGTGAGGTTTACGACGCGGTCATAATAGATACGCCCCCCGCGCTTTCTATCCTCACGATAAACGCTTATGCCGCCGCAGACGATCTCATTATCCCGATGACTGCCGAGATCCTTTCGTTACAGGGTATTTCCCAGCTCAAGGAAACGATCCTCGGCGTAAAGAAATATTATAACAAGAATATGAATATACGCGGAATTCTTCTGACAAAATATAATCCGAAACTCCTGCTTGCAAAAGAAGCCGGCGAAATGGCTCAGATCGTTGCGGCAAGCCTTGAGACTACAGTGTTGGAAATCACCATTCCGAACGGAGTCTCGGCAGCGGAAGCTCCCGCTCACCAGAAGACTATCATCGACTACGACCCAAGATGCAGAGTCACAAAGGAATATCTGCGTCTCGCTAAATTCTTATATCCGGAAATAATGGAGCAGTGATCCTGACTTGAAACTTAAAAAAACCAATAAAACCGCCTGCGTGCTTCGTATGCTTACGGGCGACAAAGAAGAAAATCCTCTTCTGAACGATAATTTCAGAAAGGAATTTATCGATCCTATCGAAAACAGTAAATCCGCCACGGCACAGACTGCTTCTCCGAATGAAAATATTTCGTCCGCACGGCAAAGTACCGCAGACGAATTTAAGGAAACGGAGATAAATATCAGCACCGAACTTATCTCGGAATGGCTCCCGTCCACTCTCAGACGGTTCAGATGCTGCACCTGCGGACGCTGTTCCGCCGAAGCCTCGGCAGAGGCGTTTGGCGCAATAGAACCTGTGAAAT
>CAZCUQ010000017.1:5087-15153 GCA_964501705.1 uncultured Ruminococcus sp.
CCGAAGACCTTGAAAAAGCAAAAGAGCTTAAAGAACAATACAAACGCAAGGTGATGATGAAGCTTGTCAGTATCGCCGTCGCAAGAAAAAATCTTCCCATTCATAACATAGAGAAAGGAGATCCATATGAATAAGTTAAAATATTCCGCGCTTATTCTTGCCGCTTCGGCGTGTTTTTCCGCGTGCTCCGACGGTGCGGAAAATGCCGCGTCAAAAACGGAAACCGATTCCTCCGTGACCGAAGTTTCTTCCGCCGAAACTGTCGGTCTTATCACATCGGTGACGGTCGCGGACGAACCTTTTGATATAGAGAGCGGAATAACCGACGCTATGTACGAAAGAGCGCTCCTTAATGAAGGAGACAAAACAAGACTCGCTTACGCTATGAAAAAAGCGGAAAAGGGCGAAAAAATCACGGTCGCGACTATAGGCGGCTCCATTACGCAGGGAACGGCGGCTTCATCAAACGCTCTTTGCTACTCATCGCTGTTCTTCCAATGGTGGCAGGATAAATTTCCCTCCGCCGAGATCGAAACGGTAAACGCGGGTATAGGCGGAACGAATTCCTACCTCGGAGTTTCCCGCGCGGACAGTGAGCTTCTTTCATATTCTCCCGATGTTGTTATAGTCGAATTCTCCGTGAACGATACCGATAAGGTCATGAATAAATATTCCTACGACAGCCTTGTGAGAAAGATACTCCGTGCTGATAATAATCCGGCAGTGATTCTCCTCTTCACAACGCAGGAAAACGGAACGTCCCTTCAGGACATTCACAGGGAAATAGGAGCGGCTTACGATCTTCCCATGCTAAGCTACCGTGAGATAGTTTATCCCGAAGTTTCGGCGGGAAATCTCGATTGGAAATCCATCTCTCCCGATGATATTCACCCGAATGACGCCGGGCATAAAATAATCGGCGATATGCTCGGAAGGTATCTTGACGAAACTTATGAAAAAAGAAACGATTTTTCCGACCCGACTCCCTTTGATACGGCGGCGTACACGTCCGATATATATAAGGACGCAAAGCTTTACTTCCCGTCGGATATTACAGCCGACAGCATGGAGGGATTCTCTGTGGGAACAAATACAGTTTACCCGGATAAATATCCCGAAAACTGGGTGACGGAAACGGGCGGAAGCTTCTCTTTCACGGCTGATTGTCAGACTATGGGTCTTTTCTATCTCTGCACCACAGACGGCAAGGGCGGCAAATACGAGGTTTTCGTTGACGGAGAAAGACGGGGCGTTATTGATTCCGATTTTTCGGGCGGCTGGGGAAACTACGGCGCAACTCACCCGATATTCACAGATAAGGAAAAGGCTTCTCACACCTTTGAAATAAAGGCAGCGGAGGGATCTGAAAATACTTCCATGACAATTCTGGGCGTAATGATGAGCTGACTTTGCAGACGGTTTTAATACCCGAAAAAAGTTAAAAACAGATTAGAAAATTAGGATTTCGTTAATATGCGGTCAAATTTTCCTTAAATCTGTTGACTTGTCCGAAAATGTGCGTTATAATTTGTTTGTACTTAAAACGAACAGCGTTTTAAGAAAGTAAAACCGGCTTTTACCTGATTTTTTCCGACATCCCGCACGACAGAATTTACGACAGCGCGTACGACATTATATGCTTCATCACGCCCGACAGAATTTTTCGCATAATTCACCCTATTTTTATTACTGTTTTTACCTTACTTATTTTACCTTATTTTGTTTTTCGCTGTGATAACGAAAAAAATAAAACCGAAGCTGTATGTCAGGCTTCGGTTTTTCTTTTTCAGTATTTTCTTGCGTTTTTAAAATCAAGCGTTTTTGCGAAAGGATCGTAAGAAACTCCGTCAACGTCGTTTTGAGTTATGAGAAAACAGCTTTCGTAAAATACGGGGATAAAATACGCGTTATCCGTAACGAGCGAATCCGCACACTTGTAATTCTTCAGCGTGTTTCCCGCCGAGAAAGAATTTCTTGCCTCCATGAGAAAACCCGTAAAATCCGAAAGATCTTTTTCATCTGTGATATATTTTTCAAAGCTTTTATAAAACTCGGACGGCGAAGATAAACTGCTTTCCGCAAAGGTAAGCGCCATATCGTATTCTCCGTTTTTGAGACGTTTTTCGTAATCCTCGTTATCGAGGATCTCCACTCCGCAGGAAAAAGAAAGTTCTTCTTCCCAACAGTCCGTAAGCATATAAAGAATAGATGCGTCGACAAAATCCTCCGAAACAATGATAGATGAAAGTTCGGGAGCAGCGGAGCTTTTCTTCGCCCAATACTCCGCCGAATTTCCGCTTTTGGGCGTGGCTGCTCCGAACAGATCGCACAGCGACTGCCCCTCGCAGATCACTGCGGGAGGAACCGCCGTATGCGCGGGATAAACACCGTCGGAGGTTTTCCCCTCGAATACCGAAACATCCGCGCTTAGCGCCAGAGCTTTTCTCACATTTTCGTCCGAAAAGAATTCGCTGTCACGATTAAATATAATTCCCGCTGTCACCGAAGGATATCCCGCCGCATTTTTCCCCCTGAGCTTCAGAGGCTTTTCGTCAGCCGAAAGAGTATACACGTTCACTGTATTTCCCGAAATTTCCTCATATTCCGCAATACTGTCCGCGATAATATAATTTACATACGCGGGATAGGTTTTTCTGTCCTCCGTGCTGTTTTCGGAGGCTCTTTTCAGCGTCAGAAAGTTTTCATTCCAGTACGGGTCGTAATTCCATTCGGTAAGAAAAAAAGCTCCGTTTCCCGCAGAGTATTTTGCGGAAAGGCCGTATCTTCCGTTTGTCGAAAGAAAAAATTCCTCGGAGCAGGGATATGCCGCGGCTGTCGATAAAAGATACAGAAAATCAGAGTCGGGATATTCGAGAGTGAACTTTACCGTGTAATCATCGACTGCTTTTACTCCGAGATCGTTTGCCGACATTACTCCGTTGTAAACAGCTTCCGAATTTTTGACAGCAGAGAACCTTTCCCTGTACGGAGAATTCATTTCGGGAGAAAATATCCTTTTGAAAGCATATACGTAATCCTTTGCGGTGACCTCGGACGAATATCCTCCCGCCGAGTACCACATCATTCCTCTCCGAAGAGTAAAAACATAGGTGAGCTTATCCTCCGAAATATCGCAGCTTTCGGCGGCGGCGCAGACTATTTCGCCGTTTTTTGAAACCTCCGTAAGTCCCTCGAAAATGTTCCGAAGAACCGAAAGAGAATTTTCGTCCTCCGCAAGCTGAGGATCGAGATTTTCGGGATTATCGTAAATTACGGTATAAAACGTTCCGTCCTCTCCGTCCCCCGAATTTTTGCAGGAAGAAAAAACACCCGCGCAGAAAATAAGCGCAAGAAAAAGAATTATTCTTTTTTTCATGCCTTATACTCACCCTTGACTGCGGCAATAGCCTGTTTTATCGAAGCAACGGGAATTATACCGATACTGTAATCGTCGGCGTTTATATTTCTCATGGAAAGCTTCGGAACTATGCATTTTTCAAATCCGATACGCTGTGCTTCGCGGAGTCTTGCGGATATTCCCGAAACGCTTCTTACTTCTCCCGCAAGACCTATCTCGCCGAAAGCCGTGATCTTCCCATCGATGGGAAAATCCATCAGGCCGCTCCAGAGAGACAGCGCGGCGGCAAGATCCGCCGCAGGGTCGTCAAGCCGAAGTCCTCCGACAACATTAATATAAACGTCCAGCGAGCCGTAGAAAAGCCCCGCCCGCTTTTCAAGCACCGCAAGGATTATTGCCATTCTCGAAAAATCAAAACCTGTGGAGGTTCTTCTCGAAACGGCATATCCGCTCTTTGTTACAAGAGACTGTACGTCAGCCATTATCGGACGGCTTCCCTCCATTACGCAGGCGATACAGCTGCCCGACACGCCCTTGGGTCTGCCCGACAGGAAGCTCAGAGACGGATTATCCACCTCGATAAGTCCCTTATCCTGCATATCAAAAACGCCTATTTCATTTGTCGAGCCGTATCGGTTCTTTACGGCGCGGAGATAGCGGTAGCTGAAATGTCTGTCTCCCTCAAAAAAAAGCACCGTGTCAACGATATGCTCCATGACCTTAGGCCCTGCGATAGCTCCGTCCTTATTGACATGACCGACTATAAAGACAGGTATTTCCTCCGACTTCGCGGTACGCATAAAAAGATTGGTACATTCTCTTACCTGCGAAACGCTTCCCGCCGATGAATTAACTCCCTGAAGAGTCATTGTCTGAATGGAATCTATTATAGCGATATCGGGTTTTTTTGCGCTGATGGTATTTGCCGTGATCTCCGCGTCGTTTATCGAAAGGATATAAAGATTTCTGCTGTGAACGGAAAGCCTGTCCGCACGTATTTTAAGCTGTCTTGAGCTTTCCTCTCCGGACACATAGAGAATGGTGTGATTTTTTCCGAGATACTCGCAGATCTGCAAAAGAAGCGTGGATTTTCCTATTCCCGGCTCTCCGCCTATAAGGACGATCGATCCCTTTACAAGACCTCCCCCGAGCACTCTGTCCAGCTCTCTCAGTCCCGTTTTATAGCGCACATCGGAGGAATCAGCGTCAATTTCGGAGAGACTCTTAATTTCGCTTTCGGCTGTTTTGCCCGAAGAGTTTCCTGCGGAAGGTTTTCCCGTTTTGGCGGGAGGAATGTATTCCTGTTCCTCGATAGTGTTCCATTCGCCGCAGCTTGGACATCTGCCGTTCCATTTGGAGCTTTCCGCCCCGCAGTTTGAGCAGACGAATAATGATCTGGACTTTGCCATTTCATTCGCCCGATTCCCAGTTGTGATAAACGTTCTGCACGTCATCGTTATCTTCGAGAGCATCAAGGAGAAGATTCATTTTCCTTATTGCTTCCTCATCGGTGAGGGCAGTGTAGGTGGAGGGGATCCTGTCAATATCAGCGGAAATTATCTTATAGCCCTTTGCTTCAAGACCCTCTCTTATATTGTGAAGATCGTTAGGTTCGGTTTCTATTTCAATTGTTTCATCGTCCATATTGAAGTCGGTCGCTCCCATATCGAAAACGTCCTCCATAAGAGTATCCTCGTCAACGCCCTCCGCCTCGAGAAGAATTATTCCCTTTGTTGTGAACATAAAGGATACGCAGCCTGTCGTACCGAGATTTCCGCCGAACTTATCGAAATAGTGACGTATATCTCCCGCGGTTCTGTTCTTGTTATCGGTAAGAGTTTCAACGATAACGGCGATTCCCGACGGACCGTATCCCTCGTAGACGTTGGATTCATAGCTTGTCTTGTCGCCGTCTCCCATAGCCTTTTTGATTATTCTGTCGATGTTGTCGTTCGGAACGTTATTTGACTTAGCCTTGGCGATAAGATCTCTCAGCTTTGAGTTATTATTCGGATCTCCGCCGCCTTCCTTAACGCAAACGGCGATCTCTCTTCCTATCTTAGTGAAGATTTTTGCTTTCGCGCCGTCGGCAACTTCTTTTTTTCTTTTGATATTATTCCATTTAGAATGTCCTGACATAGTTTTTTCTCCTTTATATAAAATAGTTTAAACGCGGAAAGTAAGCTTATGTAATCAATTTTTTCTCATCGGTCCGAGAATTTCTTAATGAATTTAAGGTATGTTTTATCGTTCTTTTCCACGGGGTCGCCGTGAAGCGGGAATATTCTTTCGGGAGACATTGCCGCGATATATCCAAGAGAATTTTTTTCGGCGCGCGGACTTTCGGCGGCGGAACACCAAAATCCCTTTCCGACATTTGAGAAAGCCGCTCCCGTGTAAAGATCGCCTCCGTTAAGTATTCCCAGTGTTCCTCTCGTGCAGCCGTCAAGGGAGACTATTCTCGCGTCCGAAAGTATCTCGCTTACGCCAAGGCTGTGAAGGACATCCCCATCGCTTAACAGGATATCGGGAGAAAACTCTTCCGCTTTGCGGCGCTTTTCCTCTTCCTCGCGATACGCGCCGATATGCCCGAATATGTCGGTGATGTAATAATTCCTGCAAAGATTATCCTTTATAAGCGGGATATCCTTTTTGCTCATTGCTATCGGGCAGTCGTACAGCTTTTTGAAGTACGCGGCGTTTTCGATACAGAAATTAAGTCCGCTCGTCAGAACGATAAGTCTGACGCAGTAATTCAGAAGCCATATCTCGATCTCCGCGCGGAATTTTTTTATTCCCGTATCGATAAGGACATCGCCGTCAATGCCGCGCAGAACATAGCAGTTTGTATGAGCGCAGTCTATCATATTGACTCCGAGAAATTTTTTCAATTTATTGTTTCTCCTTTCCAGATTATATCGAAAATTTCGTTAATTCTTTCCGTTTCGCCCTGAAGATGAAGCCAGCCGAAAAGCGCTTCGAGAGCCGTCGCCTTTGAATATTCGGCGGGAGTCGAGCTTTTCGGAACATTATGACTGTTTCCCGCGGCGTTTCTTCCGCGTCTGAGGATATCCTTTTCATCCTCAGTGAGATATTCGTCTATAATAAGCGAGCCGCGCGCCTGATACGCGGCGCGGACTCTTTTTACCGCTTCGTCATGAAGATTATGCACCGATGTATTTCCCGCAAGCAGCAGTTTTTCTCTCACGAGCTGTTCATAGACCGCGTCTCCCATAAACGCAAGAGCAAGAGGACTGTACTGATTTGCTTCTTTTTTACTTAAATTTATTTTTATCGCCTCCGTAAACGGTATGAACTCCCGTATGCTTCTCGAGGAAAAACAGAAATCCGACGAAATCTTTCTGATAGGGGATAAAAACGCCATCATCGATCATTCGGAGAATTTCTCTTTTTCCCGCCCATCTGACGCTTGCGACCTCCTCGGTCCGGAGCTTCAGCGAGGAGAGAGAAACATTTTTATTTACAATGTAAATATCATCAAAGCCGTAACCGAAATTCACGGAAAGCGCGGGGCGCAGACTTTCGGGAGGAAACGTGATACCAAGTTCTTCTTTTACCTCTCTGACGGCGGCTTCTTTGCTCAATTCTCCCGAAATGACTCCTCCTCCCGCAGAAAAGTCCCAAAGACCCGCCCAGCTGTGTTTTTCGGGACTTCGCTGCTGAATGAGCATACGTCCTTCATGTATTATACAGACGTGTATGACCATGCGGAAATATCCGTCGGGAACTTTTTCGCCGCGGGCAATGGTTTTTCCCGTTTTCATCCGCGTCTCGTCATATAGATCCAAAAGCTCCAAGTACACTCCCCCCTGTCGTATTTTTTGATAAAAACTAAAAGACAAAATCAAACCGATATCCGAAGATATCCACCGTATCGTTTTCTTCTATGCCCATTTCCTCAAGTCTTGCGATAATTCCCGTATTTTTCAGCACTCTCTGGAAATACTGGAGAGACTCGTAATCGTCCATATCGACCGTTCTGAGGATATGCTCCAGCCACGGCGCCTCGACATAGAAAACTCCGTCGTCGCCTCTTGTTATCTCGAAGCGTTCACCGAAGCCCGCGTTTTCGTCAAACGTAACGGGATCGGGTTCATATTCCTTAATGGGCGGAAGCTTTTCAAGCTCCGCGGAGATCATTCGTATAAGCTCTTTCGTACCCATAGTCGCGGCCGCCGATATTTCGCAGAATAAAAGTCCCTTTTCCTCAATGAATTTTCTGAAAGCGGCTCTTTGCTCGTCAGTCGCTATATCGCATTTATTTGCCGCGACGATCTGCGGACGCCGCGAAAGCTCCTCCGAGAAATTTTTAAGCTCACGGTTGATTATTTCAAAATCCTCGCAAGGGTCGCGTTCCTCGCTTCCGGAAACATCGACGACGTGAACGATAAGCCGGCATCTGTCAACGTGGCGGAGAAATTCGTGGCCAAGACCTATTCCCTCCGACGCGCCCTCGATAAGTCCGGGGATATCCGCCATGACGAAGGATCTTCCT
This sequence comes from uncultured Ruminococcus sp., assembly GCA_964501705.1. Taxonomy (GTDB): domain Bacteria; phylum Bacillota; class Clostridia; order Oscillospirales; family Ruminococcaceae; genus RGIG4694. The sequence goes on from CAZCUQ010000017.1 coordinate 12,962, forward strand.
TCCGAAACGCTTACCACTCCGAGTACGGGGGAAAGCGTGGTGAAGTGATAATTTGCTATTTTTGGCTTTGCCGCCGACACGACCGAGACAAGCGTGGATTTTCCGACATTCGGGAATCCCACAAGACCAACGTCCGCAAGGAGTTTAAGCTCGAGGAAAGCGTCGAATTCTTCTCCGGGAAACCCCGGCTTTGAGAATCTGGGTATCTGGCGTGTGGGAGTTGCGAATCTTGCGTTGCCCTTTCCGCCCTTTCCGCCCCTTGCTATAATTTTCGGTTCATCAGACGACATATCAGCTATGATCCTTCCGCTTTCCTTTTCACGGACAAGAGTGCCTCTGGGAACCTTTACAACGAGATCGGGAGCATTTTTTCCCGTACATCTTCCGCCGCTGCCGTTCTGACCCTTTTCTGCGGCGTATTTTCTTTTATATCTGAAATCGATAAGAGTCGAGAGGGAATCGTCAACGGCAAAAACGATATTTCCGCCCCTCCCTCCGTCACCGCCGTCGGGGCCGCCCGCCGCGACATATTTTTCGCGGTGGAACGAAACTGCGCCGTCGCCGCCGTTGCCTGCTTTCACATGGATAGTCGCCTTATCTACAAACATATTTTTCTCCATTCAAAAATCAGTAAAATATATTTTTATTATAACACAAAAGGATACATTTTGTCAATTTATTTTTGAAATTTCACATGGAAATCGATATTTGTATTTTGGTATTATTTCTTCCCGCAAGCGGGTTATCATTTTCTGTTCATACGGAGCTTCAGAAGCAAAGACAGAATCGTAATGAAGGTGAGCGCGAGGGGAAACTATAGTAAACGGCATTAAAATTTGTGCTTTCAGTCTGCGCAAAAATCATATATGCAAATTTTTGCCTGACTTCAAGTCAAATTTTTAATGCCGTTGACTATAAAAGGGAGAGGAAAAAATTCCTCTCCCTTTTGGTTTCCCCTCTCTCCGCCGGAACTCCGCAAGAGCAGCAAATAAGAAGTAACCTGAACCGAAATGAATTGATTTGATAAGACAAACACCATAGAATCAGGAATGGTTTCGCACTCTGTAACCTTTGCTTTTCTTGTCGCGATACATTTTCTCGTCGGCCTCCCTTATAGCGGCGTCAAGATCGAAATCGGGAGTTATTTCGTAAACGGCGCTTCCCACACTCGCGGAAAGAAGATATTCCTTGGAGTATTTATTATTAAGAACACAAAGCTTGTCGGTAAAGCTTTTCCGCGCATACGATGACGGCAACAAATTCGTCTCCGCCGAATCTCGCGCATATGCCGTCCTCGCCGCAGCATTCCGTCACGGTTTCCGCGATGCTTTTTATCGCAAAATCCCCCTCGTGATGACCGAATTTGTCGTTAATGTATTTAAGATTGTCAAGATCTATCGAGGAAACAAAAACATATCCTTTGCGAAGCAGCCTCATTTTTTCCTTTATTTTCATAAAGAATCCCCGTCGGTTCAGAAGACAGGTCATGCTGTCATGAATGAAAGCTTCTTCAAGACGGCTGTTTATGCTTACAAGCTGGTCGTTGACCCGCGTCAGATCAATTTTGTTCCTGACCGTATCAAAAGCGTGATTGAGCCTCATTGAAAAGAAATACAGCACCGAAAAATCAAGCGCTTCGGGGTTGAATGAAAGCGCAAGATATCCGTAAACCTTTTCCTGATATTTAAGCAGGAAGATAAGAGAGCAATAAGGATCCTCGGTGCGTATGCCGTCAATTACGGATAAATCCCCGCAGGTAAATGAAACATCCGAATCTTCGGGCTTATTCGCCGAAAATGTTACAACGGTCCTCATTTTCTCTCCTATCGAGATATGCTTCGAGCAGTCGGATTTTTCATCCGCAAGAACGGAACTTCTGAGGTTTATTGACATTTTGGAAAAATAAAGCATTCCGATATACTTATCGATTGAAAACAACGCGTCGCGCACGGTTGCCTTGCTTGTGACCGTGTCTGTCATACGGTTGAGATTCAGTGATAAATCATCTCTGGAACGAAGCTTGCAGCAGAGATCCATGACCACTTCGTTTATGTTTTTGTAAACAAGAGGCATACATCTGCATGACTGGCTGAAAACCACATCGTAATCGATCTTTATTGTATCCGGGAGAGTTTTCCCCTCAAGGATCGAAATAACGGCTTCGACAGCGGCTCTTCCCGCTTTTTGACAGT
>CAZCUQ010000017.1:15163-26675 GCA_964501705.1 uncultured Ruminococcus sp.
TCTCGGATTGTGATATTTTTCCTGGGTTATTCCATCAAATCCCGATACCGCAATATCCTGCGGCACGGAAAGACCTCTTGCGACTATTTCGCGGCAGGCGCCTATAGCCATCAGATCGTTCGCGCAGATAACGGCTTCGGGGATACGCTCCGCGCCGTCAAGATATTTTTTCAACGCTTCTTCGGCGGGAAGATCCCAGAATTGTCCGTATCCCACCTTGTTTTCGTCAAAGGGAATATTATTTTCTTCAAGAACTTTTTTAAAAACGTCAAGTCTTTCCTCGGAGAAAGAATTTCCCTTAAATCCCGCAATGAAAAAAATATCTCTGAATTTATGATATTCCACCATGTGACGGACGATCTTTTCAAAGCATCTTCCGTAGTCGAACAGGATATTTGTACAGCCCGAAAGCTCCTTATCTATGCTCACAACGGGAATGCCCGCGTCCTTTGCCCGATTCACCGTTCTTTCAAGCTCCCGCTCTCCCTGAAAGGTTTCCGCGAGTATTATGGCGGCGCAGAATTTCCTGAAGTTTATCAGTTCAAAAACGTTTTCGGAGATTTTCATATCGGAATCTTCATATCCGAAATCGGTAAAGGAATTGTAAATTACTGTGGAGAACCCGCAGAGCTTTGCCTCGGAGCAGACGGATTTTGTTATCTCACCTATCTTTTCATCATGTATTTTGCAAACGCAGACCGCTATCGGCTTATCCGTGATGTCAGACATTTTGAATTCTCCCTTATATGAAATATATAACTATTATATCGTCAAAATCAGATTAATTCTTTAATTTTTTCTGAATTAATAATTAACAATTTAAATAAAGGTGTTTTTCTTTCCGATATTATAAAAAAATGTCCGTTTATGTTAAATATTATTTAATAAAACGCACGGAAAAATTACAAATTATCTCAAAAAAACAGGCTTTCGCAAAGCTGCTTGACAAAAAAAATCAAACGTGCTATAATGTATTATGATTAAAATGGATTATTCCGCAAATTGCGTTTTTGCGGAATGATCACCGCAAGACGCAGTCCGGGGAGTGTTGATGTGAACAAGGTTCGGGAATTTCTTGAAGATCATCTCGGCGTTATCATCGCCGTGCTTATTGCGGCGGTCACGATAATTCTTACGGTTGTGATCTTTACCGTTTTCGTCGGCACAAATACCGACCGCAGACTTTATATAATGGAAGCCGCGGGCGGCGTTTCGGTCATAAGAGGAGACGGTCAGGCGGCTGTCGGCAGAAATACCGAAATAAAAAGCGGCGACGTCATCGTGACAAACGGCGAGGGAACTGTGAAAATAAAAGCGGAAAACGGAAAATACATATATATTGAGCCGAATTCCACCGTTTACGTTGATTATTCCGAAAAAACAGAACACGGAAAAATTATCGTCAATATCTCCGACGGCGCTGTGGTCTGCCGTCTCGACAACAAGCTGAAAAACGACGCCGTTTTTCAGGTCAGAACTCCGAATTCCATAATTTCGGCGCAGGGTACCGTTTTCTGCGTGGATTTCTCCTTTCACAGCGAGTATCTCGGATATGAGGACGTTATGCTTACAAAGGTCTTTTCCGTCGAAAGTATGCTTGATCTGCAGCTGTTTAATAACGTCGGAGAAAAATCGGGAAAAATACAGCCTCTCGGCGAGGGCTTCGCCGCAGAACTTGTTTCGTCTCCCGCCTTTAACGGCTATACAAGTCTCAATCAGGAGTACAGCTTCACGGAGCTTTCATCGCATATGCTGCGAAGCCTTATACAGATAAGCGGAGAACGGAATATCCCCGCGTCTCTGAGCGATCTTACCGCAGCGTTCAACGCTGTATACGGCCGTGCGGAGGAAGAAACGGAAGAAATCATTTCCGTTCCCCCGGCAACCGTATCAACTTCGGAATATATCATCACAACGGCAGCGCCTCACGGGACTCTTCCCGATAATTCCGCGGAAGAAACGGCAGTCCCGACGGAGATCGTCACATCATACGAAACGGAAAGCGTTATTAATTCCGATACTGTCGGAACTTCACAAACAACGGAAGAAACATCCGTCTCCTCTTCCCGACAAAGCGTTACGGGCGGAGTTACGGTAAGCTCTTCGCAGATAACATCCTCCGAGACAACCGAAGCAACCGTTTCCGCAGCACCTCCCTCTTTTTCGGAGGTCACCCGCACGGGCGCGAACTGGTGGGAAATAACAAACACGCAGCTTTCTTCCGAATCGGAAACGGCTTCGTAATACTATATTCTGATTTCTTTTTGAAACGGAAAGGAATAATTATATATGAAAAACATGAAAACAGCTGTGATCGCGGGAGCTGTCGCTCTTGCGGCCATTGTCTGCGCGGTTATAATCGTAGTCGGAAGCAGTGCTTCTCACGGTCTGTACATCTCCGCCGTGAGCGGCAATGTCAGCGTAAGCAATTCCAACGGCGGAGCTTCCGCCGCGGCAGCCGCCGATATGAAGCTTTCGCAGGGAGATATCGTCACCGTAAGCGAGGACGGCTCTTGTACGCTTATCTACCGCACAGGCAAAAACAAGGATACGAATTATATGGTTCTGCTCCCGAAATCGCAGGTGTTCGTCACCGACAGCTTTTCGGGAAAGGAAGACTCGGAGCTTTACCTTAACAGAGGAACGGTCATCTCCAAAAACAGCGAGGATCTGGGTGCTTCGTCCGATATCCGCACATCCAATATGAAAGCAAGCTCAAAATGCGCGGTAAGCGTGATTTCATACGTTACCGACGCCGAAAACACCTATACGGAAATTTCCTCCGTGGGAGGAAATGTCTACATACAGCTCTACGATGAACGCGGAGACGAGGTAAACAAATCCGAACCGCTGGGCCCCGCAAGAAAAGCAAGGGTCGTCTCAGGCGAGGAAGGGCCTTATTTCGCATACCTTAACGAGCATCTCGATCTGTCCGATTTCGATTCCCATGAGTTAAGGGAGCTTTTCGCCATTTCCTCGTATGTAAAGCTTGAATTCTCCTCAGAGGAAATAAAAGCTGCTTACGACGCGATACCGAGCGAAGAAAAAATCTCGGAGCCTATGGATCTTAACGAGGTAACTACCCCCGCAATAAGCGAGGCATCCGCAATTCAGACCGCTCATACCATTGCAACCGATGAACTCGGCTTCGAAACAGACGAAACTACCATAATCACAAGCGAAACCGCGGTGACCGAATCCGATACATCGGAAACAGCGACCACAACAGCGACCGCTTCATCCGCAGCTGAGGAAACCGCCGAGACGGAAGCCCTCTCCGAAACTGCGGAGGATACCGAAACCGAAACGGCGGATACAGTCTATAACGATGACGAGGAATTTATGGACGATAAATATATCGTATATGTCGTTGTCGAGGGAGAAATAACCGAACAGGAGGTCGCTTACGGCAAAGACGCCGTTCAGCCCGCCGATCCGGTTATAGAGGGAAAGAAATTTGTCGGTTGGGACGGATCGTTTCTGAATATTACCTCCGATACCACTATCAGCGCGATTTTCGAGGATGAGAACATTTCATCGGAAAGTACTTACGCATCCTCCGCCGACGGAACTCATACCGTAACTGTCATAATAGGCTCAAACGTTTCGGCTCAGACGGTAAACGACGGGGAAAGCGCTGTTATTCCCGCCGAAGTGACTGTTGACGGATATATCTTCAAGGGCTGGGATACCGATTTCTCCTGCGTAAAGAGCGATCTTACCGTGACCGCAGTACTTGAACCCGTTACCTGCAGCGTCAAGTTTATCGTGGACGGAATAAGCTACTATACAACGGTCGATTACGGAGGAACTGCGGCGGCTCCCGTGGCTCCCGAGACAAATTCCGCAGGTCAGAAATTCATCGGCTGGGACAGAAGTCTCTCCGATATCACCGGAGATACCGTTATTACCGCAGTATTCTCAAGCGAGACGGCAGTAAAAAAATACACCGTTACATTTATAGTCGACGGAGTATCGTATACGCAGACGGTTGAAGAGGGAAAACCCGCAATAGCGCCCTCGGCTCCCGCCGTAAACAGCGAGGGAAAAAGCTTCCTCGGCTGGGACAAAGACTATTCAAATATTACCTCGGATATGACAATAACTGCCGTTTATGGCTGATATGACTTGTAATTATGCAAAATATCTATAAAATTAAAGCTATTTTGGCTTGAATCATGTTGAAAATGCAGGAATTTTTAAAAAATCCTGCATTTTTCATTTTTTCTATTGACAAATAAAAACTTGTGTGATATCATATAATCATAAAGAAAATACAAAAGAGCAACGGCGCTCATAAAAAGCTTCCCTTTCAGGCGAGGCTTTTAAAGGGCGTCTTTTTGTGTTTTTATGATTTTTTTGCCGCTCCGACGCGGAGAAAGGAAATTATTATGCAAAAGTTACCCGAATACTTCGCCTGCAATGTTTTTAATGAAACAGTCATGAAAGAGAAGCTCCCGAAAAACATCTATAAATCGCTTCTTAAAACGAAAACTCTCGGTGTTCCTCTCGATCCCGACGCTGCGGAAGTCATTGCCTCCGCTATGAAGGATTGGGCTGTGGAAAAGGGAGCTACACATTATACTCACTGGTTTCATCCGATGACGGGACTCTCCGCCGAAAAGCACGATTCCTTTATTTCTCCCATACCCGGAGGAAAGGTGATTATGGAATTTTCGGGCAAGGAGCTTGTAAAGGGCGAGCCTGACGCTTCAAGCTTTCCGTCGGGCGGACTCCGCGCTACCTTTGAAGCAAGAGGCTATACCGCCTGGGATCCCACATCTCCCGCTTTTATAAAAGACAATACGCTTTACATACCCACCGCATTCTGTTCCTATACGGGACAGATACTTGACAAAAAAACTCCGCTTTTGCGTTCCATGGACGTTATCTCGGAGCAGGCGGTGAGAATTCTTCGCCTTTTCGGAAACACATCCTCTGCGAGAGTTACCACTACGGTAGGCCCCGAACAGGAATACTTCCTCGTTGACAAGAAGCTTTATGACAGAAGAAAAGATCTTATCTTTACGGGAAGAACTCTCTTCGGCGCTAAGGCGCCCAAGGGTCAGGAACTTGAGGATCACTATTTCGGAAACATAAAGACAAGAGTACAGGAATATATGAAGGATCTCGACGAGGAGCTGTGGAAACTCGGAATCCTCGCCAAGACCGAGCATAACGAGGTCGCGCCCGCACAGCATGAGCTTGCTCCGATCTTCATGACATCGAACGTCGCGGCGGATCACAATGCTCTCACCATGGAGATCATGAAGAAAACAGCGTTAAAGCACGGTCTTGTGTGTCTCCTCCACGAAAAGCCTTTCGCGGGAGTAAACGGTTCGGGAAAGCATAACAACTGGTCGATTTCCACGAACGACGGACAGAATCTGCTTGACCCCGGTTCAAATCCGAAGGACAATATCCAGTTCCTTACATTTCTTATCGCGGTAATAAAAGCTGTTCATGAGTACAGCGATCTTCTTCGCATTTCCGTTGCGAGCGCGGGCAACGATCACCGTCTCGGAGCGAACGAGGCTCCTCCCGCGATCATTTCCATGTTTGTCGGAGACGATCTTCAGTCTATTCTCGACGGTCTTGAAAGCGGAAACATGATAACAAGAAACGCCGACAAGGAATTTGTCATTGCCGTAGACGCTCTGCTTAATTTCCCGAAGGATTCCACGGATCGCAACAGAACATCTCCGTTTGCTTTCACAGGAAACAAATTTGAATTTCGCAGTCTCGGTTCGTCTGATTCGATCGCCTGCACAAATACTATCCTCAATACTATCGTTGCGAATTCTCTCAAGGAATTTGCCGACAGGTTGGAGGGAAGCTCCGATTTCACAGCGGATCTCAACAAGCTTCTCAAGGAAACATACATTGCTCATAAAGCGATTATTTTCAACGGCAACGGCTACGACGAGTCATGGGTAAAGGAAGCGGAAAAGAGAGGTCTTCCGAACTACGCCACGACTGTAGACGCGCTTCCGCACTATACGGACGAAAAGAACGTTGAACTTTTCAAAAAATTCGGCGTTTACACAAAAGAAGAGCTTGAATCCAGACAGGAGATACTTCTTGAAAATTATTATAAAGTCCTTAACATTGAAGCTCTTACGATGGTAGATATGGCAAGGAAACAGATCATTCCCGCAGGCATAGAGTTCGCCGGGATGCTTTCCGATACGGTTATTTCCAAAAAGACGGCGGGTGTGGACAGCGAGGTCGAGCTTGCCCTCGCGAACAAGGTGAGCGAGCTTACCAAAAACATTGTCGGAGCAGCCGAAAGGATCGATTTGCTTCTTGTTGAAGCGGGAGGCACCGAGGGAGTATTATCCACAGCGGAATTCTTCCGCAGTCAGGTATTTCCCGCTATGCAGACTCTTCGCGGATTTGCCGATGAGCTTGAGACGATAACTCCCGAAAAGATATGGCCGATGCCGACGTATTCCGAGCTTCTTTTCTCAGTGTGACGAATCCTTTCGCGTCGGACTGCTTTTGATTTGATTTTACAGTAAACCAAACAGCAATTTGTATTTACGCCTGCACAAAAGTTATTTAAATTTTTGTGCAGGTTTTTTATATATCCGCTCAATTTTTTTTCCTGTAATAAATTTTTCTTGCCCGTCAATAATAATTTTGCGGAATAAAAATTCTGCGGAAAAAGTACGAAAGGAGACAAGTATTATGAGAACGACCGATACCGATGTCGAAAATGCTCTTTTTCAAAATGCTTCAATGGGAGTTTCATCAATAAGACAGGTTCTTCCGAAGGTTCACAGCAAGGATCTCAAAGGCGAACTTATACGTCAGCTGAATTACTATCACGACGAATCAAATACTGCCGTAAGCGAGCTTAAATCCGCAAATATCAAGCCGAAGCAGGAATCGCTCATGGCAAGAGCTATGGCTAAGGCGGGAATCGCCTTTAATCTTGCCAAGGATAATTCCACGGCAAATATCGCCGAAATGATGATCCAGGGAACAAATATGGGAATCATTAATGTAAACCGCGCTCTTAACGGCTCCAAAAACCTGTCACCCGACGCGGCAAAACAGGCTAAGAAAATGCTCGTCGGCGAACAACAGTATATCGATTCTTTGAAAAAATACCTTTGACGCTTATGAATAAAAGACTGAAAAAAAAGAAGAAAAAAATTACGGGAACTTTCTATACAAACTCCATTACCGACAACAAAGAAACCAAAAACGGCGAAATAATCAATGCTCACAGAGCAAACGCCGTTTACGCGAGAGAAACCTCCGAAAACATCAGACTTTAAAGAAAATTTTTCCCCGGCGTCTGATTTGACGCCGGGGAAAAATTTGCGTATTTATTATTTTTTTGCGGACGCCGCGGCAGTATTTTTCTTCTGAGAGAAAAGCCCCGACATCGTAAATATTTTGTCGCTTGTGAAAAGCTTTACGGCAAGCGTCATACATATTAAGAGGAATACCGTCTGATACGCAAGTCCTCCCCAGAATACCTCCATATGACCGAACATCAGATTTGAAACGGAAATATAGCTGTGAGTGAACGGGATTATGTAGAATAACGCTTTGATAACGGGTGACATCTCGTTTATATCGGTGAAGAGAGTTCCGAAGAACGGTATCATTACAAGCACCATAAGCGGCATTATAAGCGTTCCCTGAGACTGGATATCGTTACAGAGCGCACCCAGTATAAGAGCAATGGAAAGTCCTATAGCAACCGATATGAAAAGCTGAAGTCCTACAAGAATAATGCTTCCCGCGTTAAAGGTAATTCCGAGCTGCGAAAGCGCCGCCGGGAGATCCGCAGACGTATCTATCGGGACATCTTCGCCCATGACCTGCATAGAGGCCGCTGCTCCCTCTGCGGCTCCCGACAGCAATCCCATCATATAGCCTATCATTCCGATTATCATCGATACGGAATTGAGAAGAGCCACGATAAGCGCCGATACCATTTTTGCCGTAAGCACCGTTATTCTCGGAACGGGCGCGGAAAGAAGCGTTTCAAGCGTCTTGTCTATTTTTTCCGTTGCTATCGCGGACATTATCATCTGAGACGCAAGAAGAATAAGGAAAAATACCGCCATAGGCACGATAAGGCTCGTGCTCATAATGACCATTGCGAGAGCGTCTGCGGATATTTCCGCCGTTTTTCCGTTCACTGCGGTAAACTCCACAAGCTTTGAGGGTTCGTTTACAAGCTTTATTTCCTCTTCGGACAGACCGAATTCTTTCAGAAGAAGATCATCGGAAACACATCTTTCTACCGCGCTTACAGCGTCGGAACCCGATGCGGCGCCTATAGCGCTCATTCCCGAAGAAAGCTTTGAAACGAATTTTATGGGAGCGGGAGACTTTTCTTCAAAAATGCTTTTTGTAAAGCCTTCGGGAATGATGACCAGATTTTTTATTCCCAGTCTTTCAATCTCGGCGGCGTAGTTGTCGCTTTCGAGAGTGTACATTTTAGCTTCCGTGCCGTTTTCGGAAAGATTTTCAATCAAAGCGGCGGTATATTCCGTATTGTCGAGGTCGCATATGTTGGCAGATGACGAATCCGTGATATCGTTCATAACTCCGCCGAAGCACTGTCCCATAATAATTAAGAGTACGCAGGTGAAAAACATACTGAAGATAGCCTGCGGGGTAAGCAAGCCGTTCAGTTCTTTTTTAAGGAGACTTCCGAATTTCATATTATTTTTCCTCCGTGACATTCATGCGCTGTTCGTCCGAAACGCTCGTATTTACGATTTTTTCAAACACTTCTTCAAGATTGTCCGCGCTGTATTTTTCTTTTAGTTCCGAAATTGTGCCCGTCATGAGGAGATGTCCCCCTGTGATAATACCCACTCTGTCGGAGATATATTCTATCTCAAGCATATTGTGAGACGAGAGCAGAAAGCTCATTCCCTCGTTTTTGGCGAGAGCCTTTATCGTACGTCTTACTTCAAGAGCATTGATAACGTCAAGACCCGATGTAGCCTCGTCCATTATTGCAAGACGGGGGCGCGTCATAACGGCGCGGGCAAGGAGCAGCTTTCTTATCATGCCTCGGGAATAGCCGCCTATTTTTTCATCGAGTCTCGATCCGAGACCGCTCATATCCGCGGCTCTGCGCACGAACAGAGCCGCCTCGTCGGCATCCTTCGCAAACAGCTTTGACATAAAATCAAGGTACTGTATACCTTTCATTGTCTTGTACGCTCCCGCCTCATCGGGGAGATATGTAAGCTTTTCGCGGTATTTATCCGCGTCCTTCACGGAAGATAATCCGTCGATAACGGCGTCACCCTCGGTAGGATTCAGAAGAGTGGCTATCATACGAATTGTGGTTGTTTTTCCCGCCCCGTTCGGGCCTATAAGCGCGAAGATCTCGCCTTCTTCAATGGAGAAAGTGACTTCGTTTGCGGCGCGGACACCTTTTTTATATTCTTTGGTAAGTCCGTTAACTTCCAGAACATTCATAATATTATCTCCGTTCATAAAAAAATTTTCAGCCGACAGATACAGTATATCACGCGGAAATGTTTTTGTCAACGCTTGCTCATGTGAATTAAAATAATCTGTTTTGATATCATAATGATAATATCCTGCTATGGAAAAGTCAAGGTATTTTGCATAATTCTAATCGAATTTTAATTTATTTCAGCAAAAAATTCAGCTTGAAAGCTTTCATGCAAACGAAAAAAATAAACGGCGTCGTGTGATATGCGCGGTGCCGTTTAAGAATCCGAGCTAACCGCTGATAGCGAATTTAGCTTTTCTTACGATATTCTTATCGTTTTCATAGGAAAGCAGGGAAACCGCGTGACCGATATCGACCCATTTTATTTCGGCTATTTCGGATGGCTGGGGAGTATACTCAAAATTTTTTGCCTTTGCGAGGAAATAGACCACAATCTTCTGAGTATCCTTACGAGGGAAATAGGTAACGGTTTCTCGGAAAGTAGGGTCAATAAGGACGTCGATATCGGTTTCTTCTTTTATTTCTCTGGCGGCGGTTTCCGTTTCAGTCTCATCCGCCTTAACGTGTCCCTTAGGGAACGACCAATGACCGCTGTTAAGGTGTTTTATCAGCAGAATTTCGATATTTCCGTGATGTCTGCGGAAAACTATTGCTCCGCAGGATTTTTCGTAAATCAAAACTCCGTCACCTCTTTATTAAAATGATTGTTAGTATAATTATAACATATTTTTTCACTTTTGTCATGTTATTTTGTAAATGTTTTTACAATTCACAAAAATGTTACATTTTATACATGGGAAAAGAGGCTCAGCCGACCGCACGGGAATTGCTCCGAAGCTATCCAAAAATTCGATAAAAGCCAAATGAAAAATAAAGAGATCGGTTTCCGCACGGCAAATCCCCGGCAAGCTTCGGTACGCCGTGGAAACGGCACTACCAGTTTCGCTTTTTAATACCCTCTCTCGGCAGATGGAGAGGCGGATCTTTATATTTTTGCGTAAGACCCGTGCGTTTTTTGACCTTTGCGGCTGCGGCAAGCATTTTACGGTGAAATTCCTGTCTTTTTTGTTCATCGGTCTTGCATTTTGCGGCGCAGAGAAGTATCCTTTTAACAATTCTGTCGCCGAACGTAAAATTATCCGTAATACTTGCTTCTTTTTCGGTTTTTCCCCCGTAGGTGTTGTTCCATTCGCGTTCGAAGAGTATCTTTCCCGTATCGGATATCTCATACGCGAGCCATTTTGCGGGAAGAGCGAAGCTTTTCGTTTCGCCTCTGACAATAATTTTTCCGTTTTCGGCGAATGCGTCCTCGATATCGGCAAGCTTTATGACGGAAAGAATAATATGTTCGGTATAAGTTTTTCCGTCCGAAACGGATTTTTCATGTTCAGAAAAAACAACTGTGCTGTCTGTTATTTCGATATATGTATATTCCGCGCTGTTTTTAATTTTTCTTCCCGATGACGAGAGAACGATCACCGATATGACAAAGCTCAGTGCCGTACAGCAAAACGCCGCATAAAACACGGCTCTGTACATACTGACAGGCGGCGAGGTAAATCGCATAATAACGTTGACTATAACAACAAGCGCCGCGTAAACGCATATGCACGGCAGATTCAGAAAAAACAGAAGTTTATCTGATTTTGCCGCCATTTTTTTCTTATTTATATGAATTAATTTGTGCATGGTTTTCGGTTCTCCGAATTCATGATAAATTCGTTTAAGTTCTTCCATCAGTATAATTATATCAGATTTAATTTAAAATGTACAGTAAAATCGGATTATTTATATAATATTATCAAAATACCGTGAATATTTGTTTTTTTATCATAAAAAATCAACAAACGAAGTCCACATGGCGGAGGTTTCCGCCCCCTTCCGCCCCTCTTCTTTATTTTTTGCGTTTCAAGTTACTTTTCATTTAATATTTTTTTGTGGGTGATAACTTCAATTTAGTTATCATTTGATGTTTGTCTTACCGTTTCCGCCGCAGCTTTTAGTTAGTTATCATTTGCTGTAACTCTGGAGCTTCAGGGGGCAAAGAGG
>CAZCUQ010000018.1:0-25425 GCA_964501705.1 uncultured Ruminococcus sp.
AGAGTTCCCGTACTCCATTTCTTCGACTGCTTCAGAACCTCTCACGAGATCCATAAGATCGAAGCGTGGGACAAGTCCGACCTTGATGAGATGCTCGACAAGAAAGCTGCCGAGGAATTCAGAAACCGCGCTCTTACCCCCGAACATCCCACATTAAAGGGTACCGCTCAGAACAGCGATATCTTCTTCCAGGCAAGAGAGGCCTGCAACGAATATTATGACAAGTTCCCCGCTGTCGTTGAGGAATACATGAATAAGGTAAATTCCAAGATAGGCACGGATTATAAGCTCTTCAACTATTACGGCGCTCCCGACGCCGACCATATCATCGTTGCTATGGGTTCCGTGTGCGACACCATCGAGGAGACCATAGACTACCTTAACAAAACAACAGGCGCTAAGCTCGGTCTTGTAAAGGTAAGACTTTACCGTCCCTTTGTTGCGGAAAAGCTTATCGAGGCCATTCCCGATACCGTTAAGCAGATTTCTGTTCTCGACAGAACAAAAGAACCCGGCTCTCAGGGCGAACCTCTTTATCTTGATGTTGTTGCCGCTCTCAAGGGCTCCAAGTTCGACAATGTCGTTATCGCGGGCGGAAGATACGGTCTTGGCTCCAAGGATACCACTCCCGACCAGATCAAGGCGGTTTACTGGAACGACTGCAAGAAGAGCAGCTACAAGGCAAGATTTACCATCGGCATCAACGACGATGTTACACATCTTTCTCTCGAATCGGAGGGCAAGCTCGACAGCGCTCCCGAAGGAACGACCGCCTGCAAGTTCTGGGGTCTCGGCGCGGACGGTACAGTCGGCGCAAACAAGAACTCCATCAAGATCATCGGCGACCACACCGATATGTACGCTCAGGCATATTTCGCGTATGACTCGAAGAAGTCGGGCGGCGTAACGATCTCTCACCTGCGTTTCGGCAAGACTCCCATCAAGTCAACATATCTTATCAATATGGCTGACTTTGTTGCCTGCCACAACCAGTCCTATATCGACAAGTACGATATGGTTCAGGATATCAAGCCGGGCGGAACATTCCTCCTCAATACTCAGTGGAAGGACGACGAGCTCGACAAGAATCTCCCCGGACAGGTAAAGAGATATATCGCCGAGAACAATATCAAATTCTACACTATCGACGGTGTTGATATCGGCAGGAAGATAGGCCTCGGAAACAGAATAAATACCGTTCTTCAGGCTGCGTTCTTCAAGCTTGCGAACATTATCCCCATAGACGACGCCGTTAAATATATGAAAGACGCGGCTACCGCCTCTTACTCCAAGAAGGGCGACGATATCGTAAGGATGAACCACGACGCTATCGACGCGGGCGTAAAGGAAGTTCACGAGGTCAAGGTTCCCGATTCCTGGAAGAACGCAAAGGATACCGCAATGGGTATGCCCGCCGCTGTGGACGGAAGAGCGGATGTCGTTGATTACGTCAACAAGATTCAGATCCCCGTAAACGCTCAGCAGGGCGACAGACTTCCCGTTTCCACATTCGCGTATATGGCAGACGGCACATTCCCTCAGGGTTCTGCCGCTTACGAAAAGAGAGGCATCGCGGTAGACGTTCCCACATGGAACGGCAATAACTGCATACAGTGCAACTTCTGCTCGTATGTTTGTCCACACGCTGTAATCCGTCCCGTTGCAATGACTGACGAGGATCTCGGGAACGCTCCCGAATACGCAAAGAAAGCAGCCGTTAAAATGACAGGCATGACAAATATGAGCTTCGTTATGTCCGTATCCGTTCTTGACTGCACAGGCTGCGGATCATGCGTAAACGTATGCCCCGGCAAGAAGGGCGCAAAGGCTCTCGAAATGAAGCCTCTCGCTTCTCAGGAGGGCGTTCAGGAAACCTTTGAATACGGTCTTAAGCTTGTTGAAAAGCCCGAAGTCATTGAAAAGTTCAAGGATTCCTCCATTAAGGGCTCTCAGTTCAAGCAGCCGCTCCTCGAATTCTCCGGCGCTTGCGCCGGCTGCGGAGAAACTCCTTACGCTAAGCTCGTAACACAGCTTTTCGGCGACAGAATGTACATTGCCAACGCTACAGGCTGCTCTTCCATCTGGGGCGGTTCGGCACCCTCCACTCCTTACACCGTAAATAAGGAAGGCAAGGGTCCCGCATGGGGCAACTCGCTCTTTGAGGATAACGCCGAGTATGGCTACGGTATGTGGCTTGCGCAGAATACTCTCCGTCAGAGAGCAATCAGTATGATAAAGGACGTTGAACCCAACGCAAAGAGACCCGAGGTCAAGGAGGCAATTGCCGATTATCTCGGAACTCTCGAGGACGGCAAGGCTAACAAGACCGCTGCGGATGCTCTCGTAAAGGTTCTTTCCGAGTGCGACAGCTGTGCGCCCGCAAAGGAAATACTAAAGCTCAAGGATTACCTCTCCAAGAAGTCCATGTGGATATTCGGAGGAGACGGCTGGGCATACGATATAGGCTTTGGCGGACTTGACCATGTTATCGCTCAGAACGAGGATATCAATATTCTCGTATTTGATACCGAGGTTTACTCCAATACGGGCGGACAGTCCTCAAAGTCCACTCCTACGGGAGCTATCGCACAGTTCGCGGCTGCGGGCAAGGTAACAAAGAAGAAGGATCTCGCGGGAATCGCAATGAGCTACGGCTATGTATACGTTGCTCACGTAGCAATGGGCGCGGATATGAATCAGTGCTTAAAGGCTATCCAGGAAGCGGAGGCTTATCACGGACCTTCGATCGTTATTGCATACGCTCCTTGTATCAACCACGGCATCAAGGCGGGTATGAGCAAGGCTATGACCGAAGAGAAGAAGGCTGTCGAGGCAGGCTACTGGCATCTCTACAGATATAATCCCGTACTCAAGGCGGAAGGTAAGAATCCGTTTACTCTTGACAGCAAGGTACCCAATATCGACGAATATAAGAACTTCCTCATGGGAGAGGTTCGTTACAACTCACTCGCTAAGCAGAATCCCGCAAGAGCTGACGAGCTTTTCGGAAAGGCTGTTGAAAACGCAAAGGACAGATACGATTACCTCACCAGACTTACAAAGCTTTACGGCGCGGATGAGTAAGAGGACAAAATTCAGGCTGTCGGAGAAGTGCCGATATTGCCCGGACGGATAAAAAAATTATAAAAAGGGGCTATGACCGGAGAAGTGACGGCATAGCTTCTTTTTTATCCGTTATCAGACTTTCCGGGAAACTGTCGCGCGGCTGCCGGGGAGGTCTGTTTATTACAAAATGTTACCAAAAATAAACGCCCGTAAAATTATTTTCGTTATAATTGTTCAAAACGGCAAAAAATTAAATCGTTTTTTGTAGAAAATTTTGCAGATAAATTGAAGAAAAATTTTAACAGGTACTTGTATTTTTCGTCAAAATGTATTATAATAAAGTAAGCATATTATGGACTTGCTGTTTTTAAAAGCACGGCAAATGTATAAATAAACCCTGATATTTCGGAAAGGATGATTATATTGGCACTGTTTGAAGGAGATCAGTTTAAAATCGCAGAACAGGGACTCGATGCTTCGTGGTTTCAGCAGAAGGTTATAAGCAATAATATCGCAAACGTTGAAACTCCCGATTTTAAGGCTAAAACAATGTCTTTCGGTCTTGTTCTCGATAACGCTCTTCACGCTCAGATCACGGGCGGAGACAGGCTTAGCGTCAGAGGAAGCGTTACATACGAAACAAATACAAGTCAGCTCCTTAACGGAAACAATGTCGATATTGAAAAAGAATCAAGCGCCATGCTTGACGCTCAGTATCAGTACAGCACACTGATAGATTATCTGAATAATCAGTATCAGATGATAAGAATCGCTATAAGCAAGGCTTAACGGAGGATAGGTTATGTCGTTTTTAAATTCGCTTGACATAGGTTTCTCGGCTTTGTCCGCGGAAAGACTCCGCATGGACGTTATCTCTCAGAATATCGCCAATCAGGATTCCTACAATACGGCCGACGGCGACCCGTATTGCAGACAGCTTGTCTCGTTTCAGGAAAAAATAACTTTTTCCGATGTTCTTAACAGATATACCTCACAGATGGAATCGTCTCACAAAAGAGGCGTTTATTACCGGAAAAACCAAAATAATTATACTTGGGCGGGTGTCAGCGTCGCTGAAGTGGTTGACGATGAGACTCCGTTCGTCCCCGTTTACGACCCGGAAAATCCGCTCGCGGATGAGGACGGATATATCTATCAGACTAATGTTGACAACTCTAAGGAACAGATAGACCTTATGGCCGCTCAGCGTTCTTATGAGGCAAATGTTTCGGCTATTACCGCGGTCAAGGCTATGATCGAAAAGGCTCAGACGCTCGGCAGCTGATAACTTATCCGTTTATCCGTATTTTTGAAAGGAAGATAATAAATGTACATAATTCCGATAAGTTCGTCGATAACGCCCCTTGATATTCTCTCGCAGAACGAAACCGAAAAAACGGCGGCGGTTGATACCCCGTCCTTTACCGATGTATTTAAGGAGGTTTTCGATCAGACTCAGAATACTCAGAAGGTCCTCAATCAGAACGCGGCGGATATCGTAATGGGCAGCATAGACGACCTGCATACCGTTTATAATAATATTACAAAGGCTCAGGTATCTCTCCAGACCCTTGTCGCAATACGCGACGCGGCTCAGCAGAGCTATAAGGAAATCATGCAGATGACAGTCTGATTTTTTTCAAAGAAATAAAGGGAAGGTTAGATAAAAAATGGCATCACCGAAGGAAACCCTTGATAAGACTGTCACGTCGGTTAAGACCTTCTGGCAGGGACAGTCCGCGAAAAACAGAATAATCTACATAGTTTCGTTTGCCGCCGTTCTTATAGCGCTTATTCTTATAATCGCTTTCGCAAGCAAAAAGGATTATGTTATGCTCTACGAGGATCTCGACACCGAAGAAGCTTCGGAGATCGTGGCTCTCATAGATGAGGCAGGCTATGAATACAATCTTTCGGGAGGTAACATAAGCGTCCCCGCCGGTACGGAAAACACTATCGCAATGTCGCTCGCACAGCAGGGATACCCCAAAAGCTCGGGAAAATACGCCGCGTTTAACGATAATGTGGGTATGTTTACCACGGAATCCGAAAACAATGAATACAAAAGACAAGCGAACGAGGATAAGCTTGCGGCTATGCTTTCGGCTCTCGACCCTGTTGAATCGGCTCAGGTAAAGATCGATATCCCCGAAACGAGAAATACAGTCATAGAAGCGTACAAACAGACGCCCAGCGTCAGCGTAACGCTCTTCTTAAAGGACGATGTGGAGCTTTCCAATAAACAGGTGCACGGTGTTTATAACCTGATAAAAAATTCCTTCTCGGGTCTGACGGAGGATAATATAACCGTTCTGGACGGCTACGGAATGCTTATTCTCCCCGATGTCGACGACGAGGATGTTATCAAAAAGGAAACTCAGAAATTAAAATTCAAGACGAATCTTGAAAATCAGATGAAGGATAAGATCGTTGAGCTTCTTACAAGCGCTTACGGCGAGGACGGATTCAATGTCGCGGTAAATACGGTTCTCAATTTCGACGAAAAGGTCTCCGAGGATACCCGATATACCCCCTCCACCGAGGATGAGCGCGGAATGCTTCAGGAGGCAAAATCCGAAAGCGCTACCGGCTACGCAACTGCGGACGGCGGTATAGTGGGAGTTGAGGTAAACGCCGATGATACATACCCCGTGGGAGATACCGACGGAAACGGCACGTGGTCGGAAAATTCGGTCGATAATGTTTATCTCGTTAATACATATAAGGAACAGATCGAAAAGGAGGGCTACGTTATTGACAGCCTTTCCGTTTCGGTGGTCATATATACCGACTATCTTTCAGATTCCACACAGGATCAGCTTGTGCGGATCATCGGAAACGCCGCTTCGATAAACCCTGAGATGTTCAATCAGGTAATAAGCGTTGAGGGACTTCCCAAATTCGGCGAAAGCGCGCTTGCCGCCGATGAACAGAAATATGTATTCGGTCTTACGAGAAATCAGCTTATTATTCTCGGAGCTATTCTTCTTGGGATCCTGCTTATTCTTATCATCATTTTCGCAGTCGTTACAAACGGCAACAAGAAAAAAAGACAGAAGTTCGAAAAACAAATTCTCGCCGCGAATATGGGCGGCACGGACGAACCTCTTGTGGACAGCTTCTACTCTATCGATACCACGGAACCCGGAAATCCCGATATTCAGAGCCTTATGGATGCAAACGGCGAGAATACCAAAGAATTCGCGGTCAAGAGAGAAATTGCAACGTTTGCGCGTCAGCGGCCTGAGATTGTCGCTCAGCTCCTCCGCACCTGGATGAACGAAACTCCCGAGGAAAGAGCCAGGGAAAAGGCGGATCAGAATAAACAGACCGAACAGACTTCCGGCGAGAGCGTCTGATTACGAGGTATACTTACAATGAGTGATATAAACGAACTTTCATCAATGCAGCGTTCGGCTATCATCGTTACGGCGATAGGCTCGGAAAACGCGGCGGACGTATATAAGCATCTCAGCGACGATGAGGTTGAAAGGCTTACTTTGGAGGTTTCCAGTCTCCCGTTCGTAGACAGTCCGACGGTCGAGGAAATACTTAACGAATTCTACGAGCTGTGTCTTACCCAGAAGGTAATGACCGACGGCGGCGTGGAATACGCAAGAGACGTCCTCGAAAAGGCTTTCGGAGCCGAAACAGCCGAAAGACTTATGGCGAAGATCTCAAAGAAAATGCAGTCGAAATCCTTCGCGTTCGTCAGAAAATCCGATTACAAGAATCTTCTTGCTATCGTTCAGAACGAGTATCCGCAGACTATCGCGCTTATTCTTTCCTACGCAACCCCCGATCAGGCATCTCAGGTGCTTGCGGAGCTTCCCAAGGAAAAACGTGCTGACGTCATTGAAAGAATAGCGAAAATGGATTCAACGTCTCCCGAAACGATTCGCTCTATCGAGGAAATGCTCGAAAGGAAATTCTCCGCGGTCGTTTCCATGGATACAAGCGAGGTCGGCGGCGTAAACTTTGTTGCGGACATTTTGAACAAGGTCGACAGAGCAAACGAAAAGTACATCTTCGACGAACTCTCCGCAAGAGATCCCGCCCTCGTGGACGAGATCAAGAAAAAGATGTTCGTATTCGAGGATATCGTCAGTCTCGATTCCATGGCGATACAGCGCTTTATCAGAGAGTGCGAGACAAAAGATCTTGCGGTCGCTATCAAAGGCTCGAACTCAACAGTCTCCGCCTGTCTTTACGCAAATATGCCTCAGCGTATGCAGGAATCCATTCAGCAGGAGATCGAATATATGCATAATATCCGTATGCACGACGTTGAAGAGGCTCAGCAGAGGATCGTCGGCATTATAAGACACCTTGAGGAAGAGGGCGAACTCGTTATCTCAAAGGGCGGAGAGGATGAAATAATTGCTTAAAACAGGCACGTACAATTATGATTCGGCACCCGTCAAGATAATAAACGAGGTCAAAACTCCCCTTGTGACAGAACCCGAAACGGCAAATGAAAGTCCCAAAGAGGAAATATCTCCCGAGGAGCTTGAAGAAAGACGTAAGAAAGAAGAAAAACAGCGTATTTCGCTTATGATCGACGAGCGGGTCGAGGAAATAATCTCGGCTCACCGCGAGACGGTCAACGCCGAATCGAACGCTATTATAACCTCCGCAAAAGCGGAAGCCGCCGCTCTTTCCGAAAAGGCAAAAAACGCTGCGGCGGAAATGCTGAAAAACGCTAAGGAAGAATCCGAAAAGCTTTGCGCGGCAGCAAAAAAACAGGGATACTCCGACGGATTCGCAAGCGGAAGAGCTGACGCGGAGGATAAGTGCGCGTCTTATCTCGACGCCGTGGGACGCTTCCTTGAGGAAATAAATTCCAAAAAAGAGGCATATTTCATTTCAAATGAAAAGGAACTGAGACAAACGGTTATCGAGACGGTCGAGAAAATAATCCTCGCAAAGCTTCGGGAAGATGATAAAATAGTTGAAAGGATAATCTCTGAGGCGGCAAAGAATTTCCGCAATTCCGACTTCCTGAAGATATCCGTCAGAGAGAGCGAGGTTTCAAAGGAATTTCGCTCCGATAAGGAATATGTGAAAAATGCGGCGTGCGGAATACCCGATATCGAAGTGGAATTTCTTCCCGAGGATGAATACCCCGAGGGAACGGTCATTCTCGATAACGATTCGGAGATACTCGACGCGTCAGTTCCCACTCAGCTTGAATTTCTCCGCGAAATTATGGGACGTTCGGGCGCAGATGAGGAATAAAATCTATCGGGTGCAGAGATCATGAATTTTTCCGAAATCAGAAACGCGGTCAGACACACCGATTTTTACCGCTATCAGGGCAGGATTGAAAAAATAGTCGGAATGACTATCGAAGCAAGCGGTCCTATGTGTAATATCGGCGATGTGTGCAGAATATACAAAAACGGCAGAAACGGTGATTCTATCTTTGGCGAAGTCGTGGGCTTCAATCACGGAAAGATAATGCTTATGCCGTATACCGATATCGAAGGCATAGGTCCAGGTTCCGTGGTCGATAATACGGGCGACAAGCTTAAGGTCGGCGTGGGCGCTGACCTTATCGGAAGAGTTATTAACGCTGTCGGTCAGCCTATCGACGGTAAAGGACCGATACATACCTCCGAAAGCTACTCTATCGCGGGAGTACCCGTAAATCCCCTTACAAGACCCGCTATCAAAGAAATAATACCTTTCGGCGTCAAGGCTATCGACGGACTTCTCACTATCGGCAGAGGTCAGAGAATGGGAATATTCGCCGGATCGGGCGTTGGAAAATCCACGCTCCTCGGCATGATCGCCAGAGAAGTCAAGGCGGATATAAACGTTATCGCTCTGGTGGGAGAGAGAGGACGTGAGGTTCTCGAATTTATCGAGCGCGATCTGGGTCCCAGGGGAATGGCACGTTCGGTGCTTGTTGTCGCAACCTCCGATCAGCCCGCTATGATGAGAAACAAATGCCCCATGGCCGCTACCGCTATCGCGGAATATTTCAAGGATCAGGGCAAGGACGTCCTTCTGATGATGGATTCCCTTACAAGATTCGCCATGGCACAGCGTGAAATAGGTCTTGCGGTAGGAGAAGCTCCCATAGCAAGAGGATATACTCCTTCGATATATACCCAGCTCCCAAAGCTCCTGGAGCGCGCGGGAAATTTTGAAAACGGCTCCATTACGGGAATATACACCGTCCTTGTGGAGGGCGACGATACGAACGAGCCTATTGCCGATACCGTAAGAGGAATTATTGACGGACATATAGTTCTGTCAAGAAAAGTCGCGGCGCAGAACCATTATCCCGCGATATCCATTCCCGATTCGGTTTCGAGACTTATGTCGGAGATCGCCACTCCCGAACATAAAGAGGCGGCGGCAAAGCTCCGCAATTTGCAGTCGGTGTACAACTCCAATTACGACCTCGTTTCGATAGGAGCATACAAAAAAGGCTCGAATCACGCCCTTGACGAGGCACTCAGAAAAATTGACAAGATAAATAATTTTCTTATTCAGGCGACAGATGAGGCATACAGCTTCGATGATACGGTGACAATGCTTTCAAACGCCGTAAAATAGTCTTGATTTCTGAAAGGAGATTTTCGGTTGAAGCGTTTTGATTTTACTCTGGGAAAGCTTCTCGATTATAAAGATCAGGTGCTTTCAAAGGAAAAAAACGATCTTGCGGGGCTTCGCTCTCAAAAGGTTTCTCTTGAGGAGGAGATAGCAGACCTTGAAGGCAAGCTCAGTTTGTCGGGTGAGGAATACTCGGTAAGGGCTGCCGAGGGAATGAGCGTCAACGATATCGTGATGTTCAAAAATTTCCACACGGCGCTCATGCGCCAGATAAACGAAAAACAAACAGCTCTCAAAAGACTTGAAGAGGATATCTCCCATCAGCTCGCAGTCGTTGTTCAGGCGTCAAAGGACGTGAATTCCCTTGAAAAGCTGAAAGAAAAGCAGCTGGAGGAATATAAATTCAATCTGAACAAAAGTGAAGAGAGATTTATCGAAGAATACGTATCGTCCGCGTCGCTTCGCGGAAATATGTAACTCATGGTCTTAACGCCTTCGGGCGATAAGATAAATAATTTTTTATGAAAGGAGGACATAATTTATGGACATGGCAAGTGGGACAATTATCGGTGCGGCGAATCTTTTCTGTGACAGCGCGGGTCAGGGAACAACTCCTTTGACAGATATTTCCGCAGGAGACGCGGGACTTTCGTTCAAGTCGATCATGACGGGGATCATGTCGTCATCAAATTCTGCGGAAAACAATGACGCGGCGGCTGATACTTTTGTAAACCCTGCGGCGGGACTTGCGGCGGATACGTCTGACGCGGACGAAAATCCTATGACGGAGCTTTCGATAAGCTCGGTCACGGGAAAAATTCTTTCTGTCGGAAACGAAACGGCTCTCAAGTATTTTATGGGAACGTATCTTACCTCGAAAGAAAATACTCAGTCTGACGGAAATGTTTTTTCGGCGCTTCTTGATGAAAGTGAAAGCGGCGGGTACTCGGATATCTGGGATAAGCTCATGAGCGTGCTTTCCGCAGACGATATCGCCGATATGACCGCATTCTCCGCGGAAATGGAAACCTTTCTCTTTACGGGAGAAACAAAAAACGGAGAGGAAAAAAGTCTCGGAAGCTCAATAGCCGATGTCTTTGACGATATGGATCTTCGTATCATGGCGGCAAAGGCAAAGAAAGATCCCTCAGAAGAGGTAAATTCCATTCTTGCGTCTCTTGCGGCGTCTTCTCAGATGACGGCGGATATTATTCCCTATGTGACGCCCGATTCTTACGAGGCTCTCGGTGAAGAGGACTCGGCAGCGCTTACGGCTTTGCTTGAAAACACGGACGATGAAACGATACGCGGACTTGCAGAGGAACTGACGGCTGTCTTATCGTCAAAGCTCGAACAGATCACAGCCGAAAATAATGTGACGAAATCATTCGTGAATTACCTCGACGGAGCGGCGGACAGCATGGTTTCCGGCGACGGCGGAAAAACGGTTCTTGATGATGTTACGGAAAAACTCAGGACTCTCTTTAAGGAAAACGTACAGGCGGATATTCCGAATGCTGATGCTTCAGTTTCGGAAACAAAAACCGATGATATGAGTTCAAGGCTTGAGGCTATGAGAAACGCGGGTCAGGCAAAGATCAGAACGACGGATAACAGTGAATCGGCAAATGCTGTCCCCAAAATCTTTTCCCCGTCAAAAAGCGGCGAATCAGCACAACAGCAGACAGACCTGTTAAAAGACGAAAAAGAACCCGGTTCCGTTCTCACGGCGGATATTCAGAAAATCACACAGGAAACGATTCTGACGGATAATTCGGAGGATATCCCGAAATCTTCGGAAGAGCTTAACTTTAAGACGATGGAGCAGGTCATCTCCGAAATCGAAAAAGCTTTCGAAGATTACGATAAAGGGACAAAAGAGCTTACGATCAAGCTTAAACCCGAAACTCTCGGCGAAATTACCGTGAAGATAGCAAAATCGACTGAGGGAACGCTTGAAATCTCTCTCGCGGCTCAGAACAGAGATGTTGCGGAGCTGCTTAAAGAGCATTCCGCAGAGCTTGCGGACGCACTTTCCGATAAGGGCGCTGATGTGAGAAGCTTGAATATCGTTGAGGCTTCTCAGGCAAATCAGAATCTTCAGTTCGGAATGAACGGAGAACAGAACTTCAATTTTTATCGTAATGCGGCGCAGAACAGCGGCTCGCACGGGAGCGGAGGAAACCACGGCCCGGACGATGAAGAGGATATCGCAGTATCATCCGTAAGCGATACGGAGGATATTATTTCAAGGGAGGCAAAATTATGGCGGAAGATTTAAGCATAAGCACTGCGGCGAACAATGTAACCTTCAGGGATTATACCCGAACGGTCGATACCGACGCCGACACCAATGAATCGGGCTATCTCGACTTCGACGGATACCTGAAGCTCATGGTCGCTCAGATGTCCAATCAGGATTTTAACGATCCTATGAGCGATTCGGAATTTATCAGCCAGATGGCGAATTACTCCATGATGGAAACGATCAACAATATGAATAAGCAGTCGGAGATATCCTACGCGGCTTCTCTCGTCGGGAAAGCTGTTACGGTAAATAACGGCTCGACGGTAGATACGGGAGTTGTTGAATCGGTTATAATTGATGACGGAAAATATCAGCTCCTCATCAACGGTGATAAGTACGACTCGGACGATGTTACCGATATCGTCGATACGAATACGTATAATATTCTCACGGGCGTTATCGGAATGACAGGCACTTATAACGACGGAGAAACCTACGCAAGCGGAAAAATTACAAATATCCTTATTTCAAAGGGTCAGGGATACGTTATAATCAACGGAAATTCCTATCCGTTTGAATCCGTTGATGTTGTCAATACGTTGGGCGATTCCACCGGGGAAAACGAAGATACGCAGGAAACGGAAAGCACGGATAATTCTGAAAGCACGGATAATTCTGAAAGCACGGATAATTCGGGAAGCACGGATTCGGCAGCCGATGAAGATACAGAGACTGCACAGGAGCTTGCCGCGGAGGAATCGGCCGCAAATACAGCGACGGCATTCAGTGCGAGGCAATCCGCGAACGTGAGTGTTTCAACGGCTTCAATGGGTCTTACGGACGACAGCAGCGAGGTTTTTCAGAATGTTGAAGAAAAGCTTTCGCAGTTTTATGACGAGAACGGACAGTATATAGGAAAAACAGACTATAACGGAATAATCGGCTATTCGGGCGAAACGGATCACGACTCCGATCTCGGAGTGTACAGTGGTTCCCTCGAGAATACGGACGAGGAAACGGATCTTTCTTTACTTAACGGATCGAGTATAACGGGCACGGCCGCGGCAGAGGCTGCGAGAAGCGCTTCGGTACAGCTTGAAAACGGTTATTATTCCACAAAAGTTGAGGACGTTTCATCATCATTTTCGGGAATAAACAATCATTCCGATGAAGATGGCGTTACAACAAGAACAAACAGCGATCCCGAACAGGTATCTTATGTGGAGGAGCTTACCGCTTCCGCCAATTCGCAAACCATATCCGATTACGGTACTGACACCGATATTTCCACAGGTACGGGTGAATCCGATATTTCATCGGCATATAGCGGCAGAATCAACACTACGGGAGGATATACCTCTTCTCTCAACTCTTTGAGAGATCCCCTTCAGTTTGTTGAGGATCCCGGAGTTTCCTACGGAATAACGGTCGGGAGCAATGACGCATACGATACATGGCCCCCCGAAACGAGAGCTTTCCAGAACAGCTACCCGGCTGAGGCGGAACTTGCAAATTCCTATAATACCAAAATGTATGATATCCGTTTCATTCACAATACCGATATTACATCTGTAATAAACACCGACAAGGTTTTGGGCTACACTATTACAGGCAAGGCGTTTACGGATATCGGCTTCTCGGGCAAGGGAAAGCTCGGCGAGATCGTAACATGGGAAGACGGTACTCAGAGAGTTGAAGTTATCGGCAGAAGCGGCTCTACATGGTACACCACATCGGGAAAATACACCATCGATCAGATATGCGATACTTCGGGCAATTTCATCGCGGACGATCTTACTCCCTTTGAGCAGGTCATAAGAGCGGCAGGCAGAGAATATACATCCGAAGAACAAAGCTATCTTGACAGCTTTGCGGCTTACGGCACTCAGGTTTCGAGAAATGCTCTTCTTGAGTCTGACGGGGAAATAAGCGAAAACTCCGATGATGAAGCTTCAGATGCTTCTTCCGATACAGACACCGCGAATGTGACCGTAGACTATGTGGCGACCGCATTGAATTCGGCAAGCAATATCAACGCTTTGCTTTACGAGGATGACAGCAATGACGAGGACGATGAGGAGGAAAAATAATGCTGATAAGCGAATATCTGCAGTTAAGAGGCATTTCTTCGGCGGAATCGCTTGACAGTGCGAGTTCGGGAAAACGCGGGAACAAAACCGATACAAACTCTTCGGGCAGGAGCTTCGCGGAAGAACTGAATGAACAGATCTCCGCTCAGTCAAAAAATGCTGCTTCGGCAGTTACAGCGGAAGCGCTTTCGGCAAATTCTCATGTGCGGTTCTCAAAGCACGCTATCGAAAGAATCAACGAAAGAGAAATAGATCTTTCCTCGGATAGACTGGAAAGACTTAACAGGGGCGTTTCGCTCGCGGAGGAAAAAGGCTCGGATGACGCGGTTATTTTCGTGGATTCCACGGCGTTTCTTGTAAGCGTTAAGAACAACAAGGTCATCACTACGGTAAGTACTGATGAAATGGCGGAAAATATCTTTACAAATATTGATTCGGCAGTGATCATGTAGCGTTATATTCGGACTTGAAAGAGAGAATTATCCGCTTTGATCGATTGAAAGGCGGAACACGCATGATCCTGTACTAAACTGAAATTATAAAGGAGAATGATTGTACTATGATGAGATCGCTTTATTCCGGTGTAGCGGGTCTTACTTCTCACCAGACGAGAATGGACGTTATCGGAAATAATATAGCAAACGTAAATACATACGGATTCAAGGCTTCGAGAACCAGCTTCTCGGATATATACTATCAGGCAAAGCGCTCGGCTACGGGCGGTACCGCTACCTACGCGGGCAATAACGAGTCTGCGGTCGGCTATGGCGTTGAGGTAAGCTCTATTGACAAGGATATGTCAAGCTCAAGCTTCCAGACGACGAACCGCACGCTTGATCTCGCGATAAGCGGCGACGGCTTCTTCATAACGGGAACTACAACAAATCTCGGTATTATAGACGATGTAAGCTATACGAGATACGGCGGCTTCGGCGTTGACTCGGAGGGTAATCTCGTTAATACGCTTAATCGCTTCGTTCTCGGTACAAACAACTGGACGGACGGCTACAAATCCGACTACTCCAAGGAAGAAATGGCGGGAAGAGTTCCCGCCGATACTCCCACGGAGCTTGAGGTAATTAACGTCAACGACCGCGCATGGGACGCGTTCAAGGATTATGCCGAGATAGATTTCGTCGATGTTCCCGCCAAGTACAGAATTACAGACACCGATGCGGGTACGACGCAGACGATCTTTACGGGAGTGGATCCTCTCGATGATCAGAATCAGATAGCTTATGACAGAGAAAATCTTCCCGCCGCCCTGACCGATGACAGTCTTGCGACGCCTACAACAGCCGCGACGGAGGTTGCGCAGGATTACATCCTTTACAACGTAAACGGAAAATATGTCAATACACAGGGTGTTGTTTACGATCCCGACGTGGGATACTATGTAGACGAGGACGGAAATTATTACAGCTACAAAGCAACCACTACCAAGGATGATGAAGGCAAGGTAAGCAAAATATATACCTACACACTTATGGAAAAAGACGCGAACGGAGATCCTACGGCGACTGCCACAAATAACGTTTATACCTACAACGCGACAAGCAAAACGTTTGAAAGACAGGACGATCTCGGAAATACGGTTTATGCCGATATGAAGATGAGTCCTATCAGGTACAGCGACCTTTCGTCCTTCTCGGTAGGCTCGGACGGAGTTCTCACCGCTTCCTACGCGGGTCAGATAAAGATGCTTGCGAGAGTTGAAATAGCAACGTTTACAAACGTTGAGGGACTTTCGCAGATAGGTGATACCGCGTTCGGCGAATCCACGGCTTCGGGCGCGCCGAACATCAAGGTTCCGGGTACTTCCGGAGCGGGCGAGATATCCTCCAGCAAGCTTGAAATGTCAAACGTTAACCTCGCAAGCGAGTTCTCCGATATGATCGTAACTCAGAGAGGTTTCCAGGCTAATGCACGTATAATTACAACTTCGGACTCCATGCTCGAAGAGCTTGTAAATCTTAAGAGATAATTTCTTAAAGCGTATGACGCGGAATATATACTCTATGTATATTTTAGAGTATATATTCCTCACTGTTACGAAACCTTTTCGTGACAGTGAGGAATGTATACCTGAGCAAAGAGGTGTTTTTTGAGGATGATAAAGCTTACAAGGCTTAACGAATCGGAAATATATGTCAACGAAAATTTTATTTTTACCGCGGAGGAAGCTCCCGATACCATAATAACCATGCAGAACGGACACCGCTTCTCCGTGAGCGACGGTATTGACGGCATTATCCGCAGGGCTTATGAAAAT
Source organism: uncultured Ruminococcus sp. (assembly GCA_964501705.1). GTDB lineage: Bacteria > Bacillota > Clostridia > Oscillospirales > Ruminococcaceae > RGIG4694. Next base: position 16,241 of record CAZCUQ010000018.1, read on the forward strand.
AAAGGCTTCGGAACTTTCGTTATCCTTACAAGACTGAATAAAGAAAAAAGCAAAATCCTTATGAACGCCGATTTCTTTGAGGCAATAGAGGAGGTACCCGATACGGTCATTACTATGCAGAATACTTTCCGGTACACAGTCAGCGAGTCTGCGGAAGAGATCCTCAGAAAAACTGACGAGTATAAAAAAGGAATTTTCAATTAATTTGACGGATTCAGAATAAAATGATGGGAGTAAACTTATTATGAACATTACCTTGATTTTCGGCTGGGTATTCGCATTTGCCTGCACCGTATTCGGAATGGTTTCGGGCGGAGATGTCAGTAACTTCTGGGATCCCGCGTCGGTATTTATAGTTGTCGGCGGTACTATAGGAGCAGTTATCGCAAACTTTCCCGCAAGTACGCTTAAAAATATGGGAAAGCTTATGGGACTTGCTATAAAGTCTCCGAAGTATAATCCCGATGATTACATAAATTCAATGGTCGAATACTGCAAGACGGCACGTCAGAAAGGCATACTCGCTCTCGAAGAACAGGCAAACGCCTGCACCGATGCCTTTATGAAGGCGGCTCTTATGCTTATCGTTGACGCGAATGATTCGGACAAGGTTAAATCCATGCTCGATGATTCCATAGATTTCCTGTGTGACCGTCATGACCAGAACAGCGCGATATTCTCCCGTGCGGCGGGTGTTGCTCCCGCATTCGGAATGGTCGGTACGCTCTGCGGACTTATCGGAATGCTCAGTACCCTCGATCCTACCGACCCGTCCTCAGCGTCAAACCTCGGACCTCAGATGTCAACCGCGCTGGTAACAACATTCTACGGATCGCTTCTTGCGCACGTTATCTTTACGCCTCTCGGAAATCAGCTTAATTATTTGAACAATAAAGAAGTTTTATGTCTCCAGATAATCGAAGAGGGAACTCTTGCCATAATTTCGGGCGCAAACCCCCGATTTATGGAAGAAAAACTCAGAATGATGCTCCCGATGAACGCAAAGGAAAAAACTTCTAAAAAGAAAGAATAAAAAATTTAAAAAAGGGGTAGAAATTCTGAGATAAATGTGATATAATATAAATGTGTATTTCTAAGGAAGAGGAGTGAACGGTAATTGGCCAGAAAAAAAGGCGGCGGAGGAGATGAGGGTCCTAACTGGATGGACACCTACGGCGATATGATAACGCTTATCATGTGCTTCTTCGTTCTGCTTTACGCAATGAGCAATATGGACTCCGAAAAATGGCAAATCATAGCTCAGTCGTTCGCTACGGGAAACGGCGAAATAATAAACGTCGTCGTTTCGGATGAGGAAAAGATCACAAGAGATCCCGACGCCGTATATGTAGATGATGAATCTACAAAGGACGCCGAAGAAATAGATTTTGACGACTTCTTTACATATCTGAAGCAGGCGGTCTCCAGCGCGGGTCTTGATGACAGCGTGAGCATCGAAATGGCTAAAACGGGAGTTTATATGAAGTTCCGCGACAGCGTTTTCTTTGAGGGAGATTCGGATGTGCTCCTCGATGAGGGTCAGTATATTCTTGAAGTTATCTGCGACGGAATCAGAGCCGTTGACAGTCATATACTTTCCATAAAGGTCAGCGGTCATACCGCCGAAAGCAGCGGCTCGGACGCAAATGAATGGCGGCTTTCTTCGGGAAGAGCGGACTCGGTCATAAATTATATGCTGAGTCTCGACTGCTGCGAGGCAAGCAAATTCCAGTCGGCGGGATACGGAAAATACCGCCCCGTGGTGGATAACTCAACTCCGGAAAACAGGAGCATAAATCGCAGGGTCGAAATCGTCTTTTTAAGAAACGACGCGGATTACAGCGACCCCGAGGTGCAAAAAGAGGTCATGGAGCTTGAACTCGGTTCGACCTTTGTAAGCTACTCAGATTCCGAAGGCATCCAGACAGCTCCCGTTCCCGAAGAGGAACAGGAGGAAGAAAATACTCCCTCTGTGGAGGGCAGAGAATATTTCTCCAAGGAAGAACATATCAAAAATACCACAGAGCATAATATCCCCGCATTTACGGAATCTGAAGAAGAATAACGCTCGCGTATACAACAAGGCGGCAGACAAAGAGAAATTGAAGGTGAAAACGTATGGCTGACGTGCTGTCGCAGCAGCAGATAGACGAACTCTTGAACAGCTTCAGTACCCAGGGCGAAAAGGTCTTTGAGGAAATTGAAGAGGAAAATGACAAAAAAGTCAAAAATTATGACTTTAAAACGCCGAAGAAGTTCACTAAGGAAAAACTTAAGCTTATTGAAAGCATTTTTGAAAACTATGCCAGAGTGCTCTCCTCCTACCTTACGGGTCTTATGCGAATTTACGTTAAGGTCGAGGTCCTTCAGATAGAAGAGCAGAAGTACTACGAGTTCAATAACGCTCTGCCCGACTATGTTATGATGTCGATGGTAAATATGGGAATATCCGACAACGATATCCTTGAGACTATCGCGATAATGCAGCTCTCCAATCCCGTAACAATGACCATTATGGACAGGCTTATGGGCGGTACGGGAGCGTATACCGAATTAAACCGCGATTTTACGGAAATTGAAGTGGGTCTTATGACAACAGTCCTCGGAAGAATGGCAGGACTTCTTAAAGAGCCTTGGGGACAATACATAGATCTTGACCCGTCTCTAGCAAATGTTGAAACAAATTCAAGAGTAATGCAGTCTATCCCCCCCGATGAGGTTGTCGTTCTTGTTATGCTTGAAATTGAAATCAAGGACGTAAAAAACACTATGTCAATATGTATTCCCGCTATGAATCTTGAATCTATTATGAGCAAATTCAGCGATAAATGGGCGAGAAATACAAAAAAATTCGATCCCAACCGCGAAAACGAACGCCGCCAGTCTATCCTTGAAAGCATCAAGGATTCGGGGATCAGTATTGACGCTATTCTGTGCAGAACTGATGTAGATCTTTATGATATCCTTACACTTCAGGTCGATGATGTTATACCGCTCGGAATGTCCATCAACGATGATGTTGAGGTCCTTGTCGGCGGCAAACACTGGTTCGATGGCAAGCTCGGCGTTCGGAATAATAAAAAGGCTATCAGAATAGGTAATATTTACAAAGAATTGAGGTAGGAAAATGAGTGATGAAAACGTTGTAATTGACGGGTTCGGAGCTGTCGAAAAGGACGCCATAGGCGAAATAATGAACATTACTATGGGTTCGGCAGCTACAGCAGTTTCCAATATGCTCAGCGCTAAGGTATGGATAACCACGCCAAAGGTGGAAATCGTCAAGGCAGCAGATATATCATATCCCGAACTTGAACCGTCAATCCGCGTCAAAATCGAATACATTACGGGCGTTACCGGTCAGAATGTTCTGATTTTGAAACAAAGAGACGTACAGCTTATTCTTGATCAGCTTATGGGTCTTCCTCTTGAGGTAACCGATGATTTTGAATTTGATGAAATGAATATCTCTGCGGTCTGCGAGGTCATGAATCAAATGATGGGTTCGTCCGCGACCGCTCTCTCCGAGCTTATTGATACCCCTATCGATATCTCTACCCCGGAAGCGACTGTCAATAAGGAAGATGACGTCCCGCCGTCAAGCGTTTACAGCGATGACCCGAACGAATATGTCTGCACCGTAAAATTTAATCTGACCATCGACGGAGTTATCAATTCCGAATTTATGTCGGTGCTTACTTTAGGTCTTGCAAAGGAAATGGCATCAAAGATGATGGCAGGATACAGTCCGGCTGAACCCGAACCCGAACCCGCTCCCGCGGCTTCCTCGGGCGGAACTATGAGTCAGGATGAGATAAACGCTCTTCTCAACGGAGCGGCCTCCGCTCCCGCTCCTGCAGCCTCTTCGGGCGGAACTATGAGTCAGGATGAGATAAACGCTCTTCTTAACGGAGCGGCGTCCGCCCCTGCGGCTCCCGCCCCCGCAGCTTCGGCACAGCAGATGCAGCAGGCTGCTCCTCAGCCTCAGCCGGTAATGCAGGGCGCTGCTTCAGCTTCAATGCAGCAGGGAGCGGTGAACGCTCCGCAAATGCAGCAGGTCGGCGGTATGCCTTTCGGAGGATTTCCTTCGCAGATGCCGTATGGCTACGCACAGCCCGCTATGCAGCTCCCGCCAAGATCGGCTGTGAATGTTCAGGCGGTTGAACTTCAAAGCTTCGACAATTATGTGAACAAAGACCTTAATGATGAACAGAACGATAATCTGCGCCTGCTTATGGGCGTGCCTCTGAATATTACCGTCGAAATAGGCTCCACAAAGAAAAAAATCAAGGATATCCTTGAATTTACTCAGGGAACAATTATCGAGCTTGAACGTCAGGCGGGCGCTCCCGTGGATATCATTGTCAACGGACATCTCATCGCAAAAGGCGACGTTGTCGTTATAGACGATAATTTCGCGGTCAGAATAACCGAGATAATCAGATCAAAATTTTTAGATAATTTAGGTAAGGAGTAAAAAAATGGATAAGAAAGTTTTACTGGTTGATGACGCTGCTTTTATGAGAATGATGATCAAGGATACCCTCACCAAAAACGGGTATACAAATATCATCGAAGCGGCAGACGGCGAGATCGCGTGCAATACATATGCAACCGAAAAACCGGATCTCGTGATAATGGATATCACTATGCCCAATAAAACAGGTATTGAGGCTCTGCGCGATATCAAAAAGTCCGACCCCGGCGCTAAGGTCGTAATGTGCTCGGCTATGGGTCAGGAAGCAATGGTTGTCGAGGCTATAAAGCTCGGCGCTCTCGATTTCATCGTTAAGCCTTTTAAGGCGGACAGAATCATTCAGACTGTTCAGAAGATTATAGGTTAAGCTTAATGCAGGAGTTTTTCGCTGTCTTTCTTGCTCTCGCGGCAGTTATCGGGCTTTTGTTCCTCACAATGTATATCACTAAAAGACTTATGAAATTTACCGGTTTTAAATCAGGCGGAGGAATAAAAATCATCGACTGCGTAAGCGTCGGTCAGGATAAAACCATCGCTGCGGTTCGGGCAGGAGAGAAAAAACTTCTTGTGGGGATCACCTCTGCGGGAATTAACGTTCTGTGCGAGCTTTCGGATGAGGATATTGAGGCTTTGACCGAAAAACCGTCCGCAGATAATAAAACCTTCGGAGAGATCTTCGCGGAAAACTTAAAAGAAAAATTTGTTCCGGATAACAAAAAGGACGGTAGGAAAAAATGAAGCCGCTTCATATATTTAAAAGAATAACCGCTGCGGCTGTAATTTCCGTTTCTGTTATAATGTGCGGCATTAACGTCTGCGCAAATATGGACGGCGGAAATACAGAGGGTGTTACAACTTCCGTTTCCTCCGTTACCGAGGCTCCTCAGGAAACTCAGCCCATACAGGAAAACGTGGATCCGCTCGATGTAGATACACCGTATGATATCCCCGAAAGCACAGCGGACAGCAACGAAACGACAGACGCGAAAACAATACTTGAATATCTCGATTTAAACAACAACACGGATACTATCGATCTGGTGCTGCTTATTACCTTGATATCTCTTGCTCCGTCGCTTCTTGTAATGCTTACCTGTTTTACAAGAATTATTATATCGTTTTCGCTGCTCAGAAATGCGATGTCACTTCAGTCGGCTCCTCCGAATCAGGTTCTTGTCGGTCTGGCTCTGTTTCTGACGCTTTTTATTATGCAGCCTGTTTTTTCCGAGATGAATACCGTTGCGTATGTCCCGTACAAAAACGGCGAACTGACTACGACCGAGGCTTTGCAGGAAGCATCCGTTCCTCTTAAAAAGTGGATGCTCAAAAATACCGAGGAAAATTCCATGGCGTTTTTTATCAATCTCACCGATTCCGCGGAAGAGCTTGAATCAGCGGATGACGCCGAATTTCTTGAAAAGGTCCCGTTTACCACAGTGGTTCCCGCATTCATTATGAGCGAGCTTAAAACGGGCTTTGAAATAGGTTTTATGCTGTACATACCGTTTCTTATAATCGACGTTATCGTTTCATCAGTGCTTATGTCAATGGGTATGATGATGCTTCCGCCCGCTACTATCTCCATGCCGTTCAAGCTTATGCTGTTCGTGCTGGTAGACGGCTGGTCGCTTCTTATCGGCTCCTTGATAGAGGGCTTCAATATGTAGGAGGAAATGTAATGACCGAAGATACCGTACTGGGACTTTTTAAGGGAGCACTTCTCGTGGTCTTTAAGATTGCAGGTCCGCTTCTTATCATAAGCATGATCGTCGGAATAGTGATAGCTGTTATTCAGGCGGCAACGCAGATCCATGAGCAGACTCTTACATTTGTTCCGAAGCTTGTTGTAATAGGATCGCTTCTCTTTGTATTCGGATCTTTTTTCATAAGTACGCTTACCAATATGTTTTATGAGATCATGGATATGATAGCGGAGATATCTTCGCACGGCGGCGTCATACAATAGGAGAAAACTGCTTTATGGACGAATTCTGGACGCTTCTTATAGAAAACTTCGATGTGAAGCTTCTTGTATTCTGCCGTATTCTGGGAGCGTTTTCGTTCACACCGCTCCTCTCAAGGAACAACGTTCCCGCTATGGTGCGGATAGGAGCTTCGCTTCTGATCACATATATTATTACTCTTACGGTCGGTGTGACCGATGCCGATGTCGGAAATACCGTCGGCTTATTTGTCGTTGCCGTTCTGAGGGAAATGTTTATCGGAATAGTTATCGGCTTTGTGATGAATATGTTTTTCCTTATGGTACAGCTTGCGGGCGATGTGATGGATTCGCAGTCGGGTCTCGGAATGGCAAAGATGTTCGACCCCGAAACGAAAATACAAATGTCGATATTCGGTTCGTTTATTTCGTTTCTGATGTATCTTTACTTTTTTGTTACCGACTGCCACCTCACCGTGGTGAAAATATTCATAACATCAATGGAAATTGCGCCCATAGGTCTTGGACACGGGGAAATCAATCCCGAACTCGGAATGCTTATCTGCTCGTTTATGAGCGAGATGTTCGTTATGATGCTCAAGCTCGCGCTTCCCGTAATAGGCGCGGCTATGATACTTCACTTTTCAATGGGCGTGCTTATGAAGGCCGTTCCGCAAATACAGATCATGGTCGTCAATATCCAGCTGATGATGACTTTGGGTATGCTGATGCTTTATTCGCTGGCTGTTCCGCTGACCGATTTCATCGATACTTATATCGCGGATATGCTCGACAGCGCCGTAAATATTATTCCGAAAATATTCGTATAGTTTTTTCCGCCGCAAACCGAAATTCCGACGGCGGAAAGAAGAGTCCTTTGAAAGCGTGGTGGGATTATGGCCGAAAATGAAAACGGTGAGGAAAAAACCGAAAAAGCCACCCCCAAACGTCTCAGAGAAGCAAGAGAAAAAGGACAGGTTGCAAAAAGCAACGATGTTGTTTCGGTTGTTTTCCTTATCGGAGGATTCTTCGTGATCAGGCTTTGCTCAAAGCTGATTTACAGCGAGATAACGTCCTGCATAGAATACTGGATGAAAACCTGCGGGAGTGGTCTTGAAAACGGCACTGTCAACGGAGATCTCATTCAGAATGTTATCTTTAAATCCATCGCGAAAACAGTGATCATTTCTGCCGCTCCGATAATGATATGCGGTCTGCTCTTTACCGTCCTGTCAACGGGAATACAGACAAAATTCCTTTTCTCAAAGGAAACTCTGAAACCGAATTTCGGCAAGCTTAACCCTTTGAAGGGAATTAAGAATATGTTTTCCGTAAAGGCTCTTTTCGAGCTTGGAAAATCTCTTCTGAAATTTATCGTTATCGTTGTTGTGCTTTATATGCAGCTTAAGGATAAGCTTTCGGATCTCGTGAGGCTTATGCAGATGGAACCGATACGCGGCGTGACTTATATCGCACAGACCATATTTGATATCGTTATGCAGGTGTGCATAATCTTCGTGGCAATAGCCGCTCTTGATTTCTTCTTTCAGAAGTTTTCCTTTGAAAAGGATATGCGTATGACTAAACAGGAAGTCAAGGACGAATACAAAAACACCGAGGGCGACCCGAAAATCAAGGGAAAACGCAAACAGAAGCAATATGAGCTTCACAATCTTATGATGCAGAACGTTAAGGACGCCGACGTCGTCGTGAGAAACCCTACTCACTTCGCAGTCGCGCTGAAATACGATCCCGAAGCGGGCGAGGCTCCCATAGTTACGGCTAAGGGTGCGGACAGAGTGGCACTGCGTATCATCTCGGAAGCCGAAAAGCATAACGTCGCACTCGTTGAAAACCGTCCGCTGGCACGCGCTCTTTATCAAAAAGCCGAGGCGGGCAGACAAATTCCTTTTGAATTTTATAAGGAAGTCGCTGAGGTGCTTATCTTTGTATACGATCTCGAAAAGCGCGCTCCGCCTAAACCCAAGGATATTAAAAAAACAGACAATAATAAACAGAAACAAAACAGAAACGCAAACAAAAAGACGGAAGCGAAGGTGTAAAATGCTTTCCTTTGCTTCGTGCTTCATGCTTTTTGCAGGAGGGTCATGTTGAACTTAGATCTGAAAAAAATGCTGACCGGCAATTTTGTTACGGTTTTCGTAATCCTTGCTGTTTTCCTGATCATCATACCTCTTCCGACATGGCTTCTTGATGTCATGTTCGCTTTAAATATAGCTCTTTCGGTGCTTATCCTGCTTATAACGATGAACATTAAAGAGCCGCTTGAATTTTCGATATTTCCGAGTCTGCTTCTTATAACAACGGTTTTCCGTCTGGGACTCAACATTTCCTCAACGAGAGCCATTCTCTCGAATAAGGGAGACGCGGGAAACATAATCAAGGCGTTCGGTACCTTCGTTATGCAGGGAAACGCTCTTGTCGGATTTATCGTTTATATCCTTATCATGGTGGTTCAGCTTGTTGTCATCACTAAGGGCGCGGAGAGAGTTGCGGAAGTAACAGCGAGATTCACCCTCGATGCTATGCCCGGAAAGCAAATGGCTATCGACGCCGATCTTAATCAGGGTATTATCGACGATACCGAGGCAAAAAGACGGCGTGACAATATTCAGAGAGAATCCGATTTCTTCGGCTCAATGGACGGTGCATCGAAGTTTGTAAAGGGAGACGCTACCTTTTCCGTTATCGCTACCCTTGTAAATCTTATCGGCGGAATAATAATGGGCCTTATCTTTAACGGCA
>CAZCUQ010000019.1:0-24910 GCA_964501705.1 uncultured Ruminococcus sp.
AAAAACATTACAGCAATTATATATTAATACCGCGATGTGAAAGCAATGTGACAGTTACCGAAAAATTCAGGATTTTTCGGCTTCAAGCTTTGCGGCGGCATCCTTAACTCTTTTTATGCTTTCTTCCTTTCCGAGAACAGCACACAGTTCTATTCCTCCTCCGGGAGTCATCGCCTTGCCCGAAAGAGCCGTACGCAGAGGCCAGAGCATGAAGCCGTTCTTTACGCCCCTCTTTTCGATCTCCTCAAAAAGCGCCTTATGAATGTTTTCCTCGTTCCATTCGGAAATTCCCTCCAGAACGGGGAGGATCATCTTCAGAGCCTCAAGACCCGTTTCGGCGTTGGTTTTCATCTTCTTGTTGAAATAAAGCTCAGAGGAATATTCGGGAACAGCGTCGATAAAATCGACCTTTTCGGGAATATCGGTCAAAAGCTCCGTGCGGGGCTGCAAAGCGTCGAGAAGAACATCGAAATCCGCGTCCGCGCGCTTTACCGTCTGTCTGATATAAGGCATGGCGTATTTTTTGAAATCCTCGTGAGAAAGTCTTCTGATATATTCCGCATTTATTGCTTTCATCTTTTCGGGGTCGAAAACTGCGGGAGACTTTGAAAGCCCGCTTATATCGAATTCATTTACAAGCTCTTCGAGAGAGAATATCTCGTTTTCGCCCTTGGGAGCCCAGCCCAGAAGAGCTATATAATTCATAATTGCGGGGATAAGATATCCCTTTTCCACGAAATCTCCGAAATATGCGTCTCCGTCTCTTTTTGAGAGCTTATGAGCCGAATCTCTCATTATATGCTCAACATGGATATACTGCGGTATTTCCCAGCCGAACGCCTCATAGAGAAGATTGTATTTCGGCGTACTGGACAGATATTCGTTTCCTCTTACAACGTGAGTTATCTTCATAAGATGATCGTCTATCACGTTTGCGAAATTATATGTGGGCATTTTATCCGCCTTTAAAAGGATCTGATCATCGAGAGTGGAATTTTCAACCGTGATATCGCCGTAAAGAACGTCATGGAAAGTCGTCGTTCCCTCAAGGGGAATTTTCTGTCTGATAACATACGGTTTTCCCTCGGCAAGATTTTTTTTGATCTCTTCCTCCGAAAGACAGCGGCAGTGGCGGTCGTACATCTGATTCGATATCTTAGCCTCCTGCTGTGTCTTATGCATTTCGTCAAGGCGTTCCTTTGTGCAGAAGCAGTAGTACGCTTTTCCCATGGAAACTAACTTTTCGGCATATTCCTTGTAAATTTCCGTTCTTTCGGACTGGATATACGGTCCGTAATCGCCGCCGATATCGGGGCCCTCGTCCCATTTAAGACCGCACGCGTTAAGAGTATCATATATTTTGGAAACAGCTCCGTCCACATATCTTTCCCTGTCGGTATCCTCGATCCTGAGAATAAAATCACCGCCGTTTTTCTTCGCGATAAGATATGTGAAAATAGCCGTTCTTAGATTTCCGATATGCATATATCCCGTCGGACTGGGAGCAAATCTTGTTCTTACTTTCATGTTTGAATCATTCCTTTTATATTTTCTATATCGGATAAAACCTGTAATTTAAGCTCATCCACGGAGGAAAATTTTCTCTCTTCCCTGATAAAGCCGCAGAGTACGGTCTTTGCGCGGAAGCCGTAAACTTCCTCGGAAAAATCAAAGATATGAGTTTCACAGAGGACATCGCCGCTTTCCGAAACAGTCGGCTTTACTCCGACATTTGCAAGACCGTCATAGGTTTTTCCCATAAGGGTTATCCTCGCTCTGTACACTCCGAAGCGCGGAGATACGAGGGAGCGCGGAATTTTCTGATTTATTGTCGGAAATCCGAGAGTACGCCCCAGTTGTTTTCCTCTCAACACGGGAGAAACAAAGCTGTACGGGCTGTTCATAAGAGCGTTTGCCTGCTGTAATTTTCCGTTTTCGATAAGCTCTCTTATATAACGCGAGGAAATTTTATCTCCGTTTTCTTCATTTGTAATAAGTTTTACGGATTTAAATCCGATACCGTATTTTTCGCAGAGAAGCCGAAGCTCGTCCGCATTGCAGGAAGCGCCCTTTCCGCACCTGAAATCCTCACCGCAGACGACGAAGCCCGCTCTCATTCTGTCACGGAGGATAATTTTCACGAAATCCTCCGCGTTCATATCGCAAAGTGTTTTGAACTCCGGGGAAAATACCGCGTCTATTCCGAGAGAATGTATATTTCTTTCCTTTTCTTTTTCGGTCATAAGGTTTTTTCCGCAAAGATTTTTTTCTTCCGCCGAAAAATCCTCCGTACAAAAGGTAAAGACGGCGCTTTTGAGATTAATTTTCCCGGCTGTTTTCAAGGTTTCCGAAAGAACCGCCCTGTGTCCCGCGTGAACTCCGTCGAAAAGTCCGAGGGCGGCGGCGTATTCTCCCTTATACTGCGGACTTTCGTCAAGCACAAATGTTTTTTTCGCCCTGATGATTTTTCCCTCTTTGCTCTCTGCGATACACGCAAGCGCAAAGAAACCGTTTTTTCCGCTGACACAAACCTCGCCTTCGGTTTCGTCAAGGCATATTCTTTTTGCCGTAAGCGGGATTCCGTTTCGGTAAAGGCGTTCTTCCTCGGGAGTGAGATACGCTTTCGGGAGAGAGCGGAATATTTCCTCCGTCGGAAAAACCACCGAAGAAAAATCTCCGCCGTTGTTTTTTATTTTTTCGAGAGCTTCAAAGGTGACTGCGTTTTCCGCCTCGAATCCGCAGGCTTTTGTTCTCACAAGCTTTGTCATGACAGCGTAGGTTCCCAGAGCTTTTCCGATATCGCTTATAAGAGTGCGTATATACGTTCCTCCCGATACAAAGAAGCTTAATGTCCCCTCTCCTGTGATTTCGTCGAAGCTTTCGAGGGAAGCTTCATAAACGGTTATTTTACGCGGTTTTCTTTCAACCTCGATATTTTTTCTCGCAAGCTCGTAAAGCTTTTTCCCGTCCTGCTTCACGGCGGAATACATCGGAGGGGTCTGAAGAATTTCGCCCGTAAAGGCTTTTAATGTCCCGGAGATCATCTCGCCCGTAATTCCCTCAAAGTTTTTTTCATCGAGTATTTTTCCCGTGATATCCTCCGTATCGGTGAGTATGCCGAGCCTGAAATACGCTCTGTAGTTTTTGTCATGGGAGGGCAGAGAATCGAGAGCCATAGTCGCCCTGCCCGCAAATACGGGAAGAACTCCCTCCGCCATGGGGTCCAGAGTCCCAGCGTGACCGAGCCGCTTCATATTCAGTATCCCGCGCATTTTCGCTATAACGTCAAAGGAAGTAAAGCCCTGCGGTTTATACATACAGATAACGCCGTTTATCTCAGAGTCCGACATTTGCAAGTTCCTCTTGCACCGCTTTTTTAAGACGGCTTATAACATCGGGAAGAGTTCCTTTCACCGTACATCCGGCGGCGCGTATATGTCCTCCTCCGTCAAACTCCGCGCAGATACGCGAAACGTCCGCGATATCTCCCGAACGGGCGGATATTTTGAAAACGTCCTTTTCCTTTTCCTTTGCGGTAACGGCTATCTCAACGCTTTCAAGCTGAAGGAGAACGGAAGCGATACCATCGAAATCGTCCTCGGTAAAACCTTCCGCGTTTTTTTCCTCCAGAGTGATATAGGTTATCGCCGCTTTTCCTCCGCAGATGATTTCCGCGTTATTCATGACAAGATGCTCCGCCTTTATCCTCGCCGGAGATTTCACATCAAACAGCATACGGTTAAGCCTTGCGGCGGGAACGGGAAATTTATATTTGTAAAGCTCCGCCGCAACGGCATGAGTTTCCGATGTAACGCTGTCGTATTTAAAGCAGCCCGTATCGGTGGCTGTTCCCGTATAAAGGCACATTGCGGCAATTTCGTCCATGGGGAATCCTCCCGCCCTGATTACCTTGTAGACTGCCTCGCACGCCGAAGCGGATGTTTCGCCGAGCATAAGATTTTCCGCATACTCCGTATTCGTGATGTGATGATCTATGCAGAGAAAGATCTTATCCGCGTATTTTTCCGCCGTTTCCCTGCCGAGAAGTCTTACGTCGGCAACATCAACGGAAATTACGGTTGTAATCTCAAAATCCTCGTCCTCGTACATGGTTTTCAGAAAGCCGTATCTTTCGGGAACTCCGTCGGGACAGAGCACGTTTGCTTTTTTTCCCATGAGACGAAGTACCCTGCAAAGACCGAATCCGCTTCCGAGAGTATCCCCGTCGGGACTTGCGTGCGTTAAAATAAGAATATTATCGCTGCTTTTCAAAAGCGCGGCGGCTTTATCACAGTTTATCTTCATTTCCTGATTTGCCTTTCATTACGCGTAAGAATTTATTCTTCGCCGTTTTCGTCCTTTTCCTCCGAAGAAATGCTTTCAAGCATTTTTTCGATCTTTGCCGAATGTTCTATCGAATCGTCCGCGATGAATTTAAGCTCGGGGCTTTTTTTCAGACGGAGCTTATTGGTTATTGCCTTTTTAAATATCCAGAGCGCGCTTTCAAGACCCTTTACCGCTTCTCTTGCGCTGTCCATTCCGTCAAGGCTCGACACATATACCTTGCAGTGCGAGCCATCGGACGACATTTCCGTTCTCACCACGGAAACAAGTCCCGAATTAACCCTCGGATCCTTTATTTCCGTAAGCATAAGACTTGATATTTCTCTTTTGATGTCTTCTTCAAGACGCATTTTTTTAAAACCCGGCATATAAACCTCCATGTTGTCTCAATAATTAATTATCGTTGTATTCCTCGATAACGAACGCCTCAAGGATATCTCCCTCCTTGACATCGCCGAATTTTTCGAGAGTGATACCGCACTCATAGCCCTCCGCGACTTCCTTCACATCGTCTTTGAAGCGTCTGAGTCCCGCTATCTTATCATCCGCGACAATTATTCCGTCTCGGACAACCCTTATCTGGGAATTTCTTGTGATCTTTCCGTTCAGTACATATGATCCCGCGACTGTTCCGATGCTCGATATCTTATAGGTCTGACGAACCTCCGCTCTTCCGAGATTATTCTCCCTGAATTTGGGAGCAAGCATACCTTTCATTGCGGCGCCTATTTCCTCGATAGCGTCGTAGATGATACGGTATAATTTTATTTCAACGTTGTCGCGCTTTGCGTTTTCCTCCGCAACGGGATCGGGACGGACATTGAAGCCGACTATGATCGCGTTTGAAGCGTTTGCCAGCATAACGTCGCTTTCGCTTACCGCTCCCACTCCTCCGTGGATAACCTTTACTCTGACCTCATTGTTCGAGAGCTTTTCGAGAGACTGCCTTACAGCCTCGACAGAGCCTTGAACATCCGCTTTTACGATTATGGGAAGCTCCTTTATCTCGCCCTGCTCGATCTGCGAGAATAAGTTGTCGAGAGTGACCTTCTGATAGCGGTTATATTCTTCCTGTTTTGCCTCGTGCTTTCTCTGCTCGACAAGCTCTCTCGCGAGACGTTCGTCCTCAACGGCGTTGAACGTGTCGCCCGCGCACGGAACCTCCGCAAGCCCCGTTATCTCAACAGGATAAGACGGACCCGCTTCGTTTACTGTTTCGCCCTTGTCGTTGGTCATAACTCTTACTCTGCCGACCGACGTTCCCGCGATTATGATATCGCCCGAATGAAGAGTTCCGTTCTGCACAAGAAGCGTGGCGATAGGACCTCTTCCCTTGTCAAGACGCGCTTCGATGACCGCGCCCTTTGCAAGTCTGTCGGGATTGGCTTTAAGCTCGGCTACCTCCGCGACAAGAAGAACGTTTTCCAGAAGCTCGTCGATACCCTCGCCCGTCTTTGCGGAAACGGGAACGCAGATAGCGTCTCCGCCCCATTCTTCGGGGACGATGCCGTGTTCTGTGAGTTGTTCCTTGACCTTTTCGGGATTTGCTCCGGGCTTATCCATTTTGTTTATCGCGACGATAATGGAAACTCCCGCGGCCTTTGCGTGATTTATTGCTTCTATTGTCTGAGGCATGATGCCGTCGTCCGCCGCGACAACAAGGATAGCTATATCGGTAACGGAAGCGCCTCTTGCTCTCATGGACGTGAACGCCTCGTGACCGGGAGTATCGAGGAAAGTGATCTCCTTTCCCTTGCATTTGACCCTGTAAGCTCCGATATGCTGAGTAATACCGCCCGCTTCGGACGCTGTTACATTTGCGTTTCTTATCTTATCGAGAAGAGAAGTTTTTCCGTGATCGACATGACCCATAACGACTACGACAGGCGCTCTTTCAACGCCCTCGCCGTTGTCCTCGCTGTCGTCGATGAGACGTTCCTCAATGGTTACGATAACTTCCTTCCGGACCTTTGCTCCGAGTTCCTCGGCAACGAGAGACGCCGTATCAAAATCGATCGTCTGATTGATGCTTGACATAACGCCGAGACCCATAAGCTTTTTGATGACCTCGCTCGCCGTGACCTTTAAACGCGCCGCAAGCTCGGAA
Source organism: uncultured Ruminococcus sp. (assembly GCA_964501705.1). Taxonomy (GTDB): domain Bacteria; phylum Bacillota; class Clostridia; order Oscillospirales; family Ruminococcaceae; genus RGIG4694. Next base: position 6,452 of record CAZCUQ010000019.1, read on the forward strand.
ACGACTATCTCGTCGGGGATAAGGACTTTAAGCTGCTGCTTTCTTGCTCTTTCAAGTTCGAGGCGGCGGAGCTTATCGTTTTCCGTTTCCTTTTTGGCCGAGTGCTGCTGACGGCTTCTCTGAGCGGATTTCTGAGTGATCTTCTGTTTTTTCGAGAAATTATCCTTACCCTTTCTTCCGCCTTGACTTCCCGAAGAGGAATTTGCCATATTGTCATACTTTTCGTTGTACTTGTCGATATCGACGTAGCTGCCTCTTGTATCAACGGTATGAACATGACCTTTTGTTATGCTGCCCTCGCCGAATTTAACGTCGAGAGTCTGCTTCTGCTGTTTTTTCCGTTCATTTTTCCGGGACTGTCCGGCAGACGCTTTTTCGTTCTTTTTATGTTCATCAGCCTTTTGTATCTGACGGTTGAACTTTTCAAGTCTTGAATTTGTGTTGTTTTCTGCGGCGTCCCTGACGGACTGCGCAGGCTTTTCGATCTTTGTGGGTTCCTGTCTTTTTTCGGAAGTCTTTCCCTTTGGTTTCAAAGCATCCTTTGCTTCTTCCTTTACGGGAGAATGTTTTTTCTCCGGGATTTTATCCGCAGGCTTTGCGGATAATTTTTCCGCTGTCTTTTCCGGATTTTTTTTCCTTTTAGCGTCCTCGGATTTGGGCTTTGCGGGAGCTTTTTCTTCCTTTGCGAAAATTTTCTTTAAAGCTTTCTTCTCCGCCCCTTTATTATTTTCGGCGGAAGCTTTCTTTTTATCCGCGGGAGGAGTTCTGTCCGCGAAATACTCGGCGAAATCCGTCACCTCGTTATGCTGGGAATAGTATTCGAGCAATATGTTCATTTCAGATTCTTCAAGACTGCCGCTCGGTTTTTTCGCGGTGCCGAGTTCCTTTGCGAGGAGATCAACGATCTCCTGACTTGTGACCTTGAGAGCCTTAGCCGCCTCTGTTATTTTTGTCTTAGCCGTTTGTTTTGTACTCATAGGCTTTAAATACCTCCATACTTCATTCTGTAATAAGCGCTGACAGCTTATCTGCGAACCCCTTGTCGTTTACCGAAACAACGCCCGTCTTTTTCCCGACCGACAGGAAGAGATCGTCCATTGTATAATCCGCGCCGTAAACGGGAACATTTTTCTTTTCGGAGAAAAATCTTACTTCCTTAGCCGTTTTTTCGGACACGTCCGAAGCGAGCAGCACAGCGCACGATTTGCCCTCGTTTACCGATTTTTCCGCGCTGTCGAAGCCCAGAGTCATTCTTCCGCTTTTTCTGCATATTGACAAGAGATTTAATATTTTTGTCTTATTCATTGGCATAATTTATAAGTTCATTTTCCATAGCGTCGTAAACGCTGTCCTCGATCTTCTGCGAAAAGGTCTTTTCAAATCTTTTTGATTTTCTTGCCGCTCTGAAGCAGTCCGAGGATCTGCATATATACGCGCCTCTTCCCGATTTTTTCCCCGTAAGGTCTATCGATATTTCTCCTTCGGGGGATTTCACCACTCTGATAAGTTCTTTTTTAGGCTTCATTTCATTGCAGCCGAGACACATTCGCATTGGAATTTTTTTCTGTTTCCGCATAGATCATTCTCCGTCCGATGTATCTGTGGTTTCCGAAATTATGTCCGAAGCGTTTTCGCTTTCTGCGGATTCGGGAAATAACGTATCCTCTGTTTGGTCCGCGGCTTCTTCCTCGGCTTTCTTAGCGGCGGACGCGGAGGTGATATCTATCATATATCCCGTAAGTCTTGCGGCAAGTTTTGCGTTCTGACCCTTATTTCCTATCGCAAGAGAGAGCTGGTTGTCGGGAACCACTACCCTGCATATTTTCTTTTCGCCCTCCTTGGTAGTCACGCTGAGCACCTCTGCGGGAGCGAGAGCCTTTGCTATAAATTTCGCGGGATCCTCATCGTAAACAATGATATCGATCTTTTCGCCGTGAAGTTCGTTTACTATATTTGTTATTCTTGATTTCTGGGGACCTATGCACGCGCCCACGGGATCGACGTTGGGATCCTTCGAGCAGACGGCTATTTTTGTTCTTGAGCCGGCTTCTCTGGAAATTGGCTTTACTTCCACCGTACTGTCGTATATTTCGGGAATTTCAAGTTCAAACAGTCTCCTTACGAATTCCTTGTGAGTTCTTGATATCTTGACGGTAGGTTTTCTGTCTCTTCCGAAGATACCGACGACATAGACCTTGATAATATCTCCCGCCGAAAGAGTTTCTCCGGGGAGCATCTCCGATTTGAAAAAGTACACCTCGGTATTGTCGATAAGCACCGTCGCGTTTCCCGATCCCGGTTCGACGCGCAGAACGGACGCCGAAACAATTTCGTTTTCCTTGTCCTCAAACTGAGCTATAAGTTTATTTTTTTCAAATTCCTTTATATCGTGGCGTATGGACTGCTTAGCGTTCTGAGCGGCGACTCTGCCGAAGCGGGCGGTCGGCATTTTATATTCTATAACGTCTCCGACCTTGCAGTTTTTATCGAGAGCTTTTGCCTCGTCGATATTTATCTCATTGATGTAGGTAGGCTCGTCATCGACGACGCTGCGCATAAATATCACCTCGAATCGTCTTTTTTCGGGATCAGCCTCTATACGCGCGAATTCCTCGCAGTCGGGGTATTCTCTTTTGACCGCTTTTAAAACTCCCTGCTTTATCTTATCTATCAAAAGCTCCATAGGGATGCCGTTTTCTCTTGACATTATCTCAAGGGCGTCAAAAATTTCGCTGTCTGATGTTTTTTTCATAATTTCCTCCAAATTTTAATTTTTCAAGATTCATTATCCGGTTCATCAAAAAGATTTTCGTCGTCGCAGAGCTTCACGAAAGCGGTATCGGAAACCTTTACGGAAACTGTCTCATCGGATTCTTTTACTGCCGTAAGTGTATTTGTTTCTCTGTCGTAGGCGGTCATTACGGCGATAAATTCCTTTACGCCGTCCCTTTCGCGGATATATCTTATTCTCACGGGGCAGTCAAGGAATTCCTCAAAGTGTTCGGGTCTGCGAAGAGTTCTTCCGAGTCCCGGAGAACCGACCTCCAGAATATAGGATCCGCTGACGGGATCCTTTTCATCGAGAGTCTTTGACAGTGCTCTCGACATATTTTCGCAGTCGTCCATGGATATTCCCGTAGCTCTGTCGATAAATACTCTCAGATAATAAAGCGAGCCTTCCTTTTCATAAACGACATCCCATATTTTAAGACCCAGAGACTCGGCTATCGGCTTTGAGATATCGTATACTTTGCTTACCGTACTTCCGCTTTTTTTAACGTTCAATTTCAAACCTCCCGACAAACAAGAAAGACCGGATTGCTCCGATCTTTTGACTTTAACATTGTTGTAAATATATTATATCACATTAATAATAAAAATGCAAGCTTTTTTCGGAATTTTTTTATTTTTTGTATATTCCTACAAATTTTTTCCCCCGTTTTCACGCCGTTTGCTTTTAATATCGGAAAAAATCCCGGCGAAAATCTTTCGGATAATACCCGTGACGGAATTTCCGACTGTTGCAAGATACAGGACAGCTCCGAGAAAAGCTCCCGCTATGTAAAAAAATCTGACGTTTCCTCTCCCCATGAAAGCTCCTGTCAGAAAGATACCGAACCCGAAAAGAAGCATGAAAATAAAATCCAGCACGGCTGTGGGAATTTTTTTTCGCATAAAGGGAAAAATAATTCTTATCACACGGAGTATATCAAAGAAAAATCCGTAAACAATTCCCGCAAGCACCGAAAAAAGGAAAATAAACGTCTGCTCCGATACCGTGAAAAACGTTTCGAGGCCGCCCGTAAAAAGAAATCTCATCGCGTTAATTTCTCCAAAGCGGAGGCTCTTCTTATCCTGTCCCTGTCTCCGTAGGATATAGAGTTAATTTCCCCCGTGAGCGTAAGCTCTCCCTTTTCGATACTGAGATCACTGACAGCGAGATTTTTTCCCTTTACCGTAACGCAGCCGCTTGTCGTATAAAAAACAGCGATATTATCCTCGAAGCGCACTGTATCGGAAAGTCCCCCGATACGCAGTATCTTTCTTTCTTCCATTGCGAGAGTGTGGATACTGCGCGGTTCCTTTTCGTTATTTTTCAAAAATATCCGCTCCTTTCCCGAAGTCTTTATATTTTATATGAAATATTTTCCGTATTTATGAATATAATTAACTGTTAAACTATAAAAACTTTTACGGAAAAGGAGAAATATCTATGCCCAAGGTCTTTTTAAGTCCGTCCACACAGGAGTGGAACAAATACATAAACGGCGGCGACGAGGAACAGTATATGAATCTCATCGCCGATGCAATGGAGCCTTTCCTCCGCTCGTCCGGGATAGAGTTTTCCCGCAACGTTCCCGAACGAAACGTCACGGGAGCTATCGCCGACTCGAACGCCGGAATGTACGATGTTCATCTGGCACTTCATTCCAATGCCGCGGGCGCGGGAAGAGAGGGTACGATGCGCGGAATAGAAATTTACTATTCCCCGTTTTCGGATTACAGCCGTACACTTGCCACGATCATTGCAAACAATATGAAGCTTATCTATCCGATTCCCGAAAAAACAACGATTATACCCACCACAGCTCTCGCCGAGGTTACGAAAACGCGCGCTCCCGCCGTTTTGTGCGAGATCGGCTATCACGACAACGCATACGATGCGGACTGGATAAAAAGCAGCATTGACAAGATAGCGAGAGTTCTGGCCGAGTCGCTCTGCGACTATTTCGGCATACCTCTCGTTGAGCCGACCGAAGAAAGAACGGGGACAGTCAATTCGGGCGGTTCAAATCTGAATATCAGGAGATTCCCGTCGGTGACCGCACAAGTCCTCGGAACTATTCCCGACGGGTCTGCTGTGACTGTATACGGTCAGGCAGGTTCATGGTATGTCATAAGATACGGCGGGATCACGGGCTATGCGTCATCGGATTTTATAATTGTCAACTAAATTTTTCCACGAATTATAATAACGTTTGAGTCAATAATACTTTTGTCGGAACACGACAGAAAAAATGAAAGGAAGATAAAAATCATGTCAAAGAATTCCTCTATACACTGCGATGTTACAAGCTGCAAGCACAATATGGACAGCGAGCATTACTGCACGCTCAACTCCATCAGAGTAGGCACTCATGAGCAGAATCCCACGGTTCCCGAATGTACGGACTGCCTGAGCTTTGAGTGCAGGAGCTGCGGCTGCGGCGGCTAAAAAGCATTAAAAAAATCAGAGAACGGAAAAAATTTTCCGTTCTCTGATTTTTCTTTTTTTCGTGCGCTATTTATCGCATTTTCCCGAAACAATTTCCGTCCACGCGGGGACAAATCCGCTCGAAAGCGCGGTTTTCTTTGAAGGGATATTTCCGGGCCATGTGCCGTAATACGGAACATTGCCTCTTTTGAGTATTTCATCGGCAAGAGTCGAAACAAGTATTTTTGCAAGTCCGAGTCCGCGAAATCTCGGAAGGATATCTATCCCTATCTGAAAGAAAAAATCACTGTCCTCGGACGCGCCCGCCGCGCCAATTATTTCCCTGCCGTTCAGGGCGCATACAGCGAGTTTGTCCCTTCTTCTTCCTTCGGGAAAATACAGGAACGCATTTTCAAACCTTACAGGATACGGATAGATAAGTTTTTTTATCTCGCTTTCTTCAAGCAGACGTATCCGAAAGCCTTCAGACGGGAAACGCGCAAATTCTTCGCCCGGAGTGTAATATTCCTTTATACTTTCGATCGTGAAGCCTTTTCCGTAAAGCATAAGTCCGAGAGAGGATATTCCTCTGCCGTCGAAAAGATTCCGATCGGATCCGCATAGCTTTTTCGCCTCGGACAGGAATTCTTCCCTGACCGAAACCACGGTATTTTTTCCGAAAGTCGCCGCTTTGAAAAAATCGGCGTCTGCGGGAAAGGCTCTTTGTCCGCTCGCACGGCTGTGCAGAGTAACGATATTTCTTTCGGCGGAGAAATCGGCGGGATTACAGGAATAATCGGTGCAAAGCTGCGTCACCGCTCTTTTGAGAAGAGTTTTGTCGGCGGATGTCATGAAACTTTGAACTTAACGCTCGCGACGGGAATATCGGTCTCCCATGTACCCTTGAATTCCGCTTCATCGCCGACATCTCTGAGATGTACGCGATAAAAAATATCTATTTCGTTCAAAAGCTTTCCGTTCGCATCGTACAGAAGCATCGTTACCGACAGCGTGCAGCCGTTCTGATAGGAGTAATTCTTTAACACTCCCGAATATTCAAAAGTGCCGTCGTCTTTGTTTTTGGCAACAAAGGATTTCATTCCCGTTCCCGGTTCCTGATACGGGAAAACTCTCACAGCCTGAGCCGAAGCGGGTTTTTTTTCGCTGCTCTCGTCCGAAGCGGAATTTTCGATTTCAATGATTTTTTCCTTGCTTACCAGTCCGTTGTCCTTATCGAGAACATACAGATAACCGTCCTCCTCGACCTCGGCGGAAACAGCGTATCCCTCTGAGCCGAAATAGTAGTAATTGTTTCCTACCTTTGTCAGACCGTACGTGACCTTTCCGTTTTTATCCGCGTAATAAATCCTGTTATCTATCTTGACAAGAACATTCTTATAGGTTTTCACATAAACGCCCTTTGAGTCATACTTGCGGACAGTATCATTAACGATAACGTTTCCTGTCTGCATATAGCCCGTTTCCTTGTCGAAGAAATAGCTTTTCCCCTTGATTTTTGCGGTTCCCTTGACCATAGTTCCGTCGCTGCGGAAATACGCCTTGTACTTTCTTTTGAGAGTTACCCAGCCCGTCTGCATAACGCCCTTGCTGTCGAAGTAATATGTATCGCCGTCTATCTCAACAAGACCGCGTTCCTTATTGCCGTCCTCGTCATAATAGTAAGTTTTTCCGTCCTTTTCCTCAAAATCCGCGCAAACAGCGCCGAGGGACGAAAGTGACATGACTGCCGCACATACGGCGCCGACAGTCCGCAGAAGTGTTTTTTTGTTCATAAAAAATCCTCCGTATCTGTATCAGTATGATCATATTATACCACTTTTGGGAAAAAAAGTCAATAGAATTTGTAACAAAACTTAGCGGAGAAAGAAAATTTCCGCAGAAATTAATTTTCGGATCAACGGATCTCCTCGGAAACCGAATGCCGATTTCCGAGGAGATCTGATTATCATTTGCCGTTCTTACGGAGCTTCGGGGTGCGAGGGGAACACTGAAGGGGAGCGGGAACGATAAGGCAGGCAGCGATGAAATCCAGAATGAAGTTATCCGAAAATTCAATATAAAAATGTATTTCCGAAAGAACGGCTCTTACTGATAGGTTGAAACAGCCAGCACGGTGATATTATCCGCGCTTCCGTTTTTCATTGCCGTCTCCGCGAGTTTTTTCAGCCGCTTCGGGAGCTTTATGGGAAGAGCCAGTATCTCCTCGAATTCTCCGTCGGTGATATAGTCGGACAGACCGTCCGAGCAGATAAGTATAATATCTCCCTGTTCCATTGATTCAATAGGAATTATCTGCGGTTCGGGATCGCACGCCGTATTTCCTATCACGGGAAGTATCATATGGCTGTACGGATTTCCGCTTTTATCAAGGATTGAGATCTTTCTTTTTCCCAAAGCGCTCTGAATTACCGACTGATCGGCGGAAAGCTGACGGATACGTCCGCTTCTGTAACGGTAAATTCTCGAATCTCCGACGTTTACCCCGATATGATTTCCCGCGTTGTCAACAGCGAACGCGGAAAGGGTAGTCTGCATATTTTTCGCGCCGTTATGTTTGATTCCGTATCTCCTTATCCTGCGGTGGATATCGAGTATTTTTTCGCGGTAATCGGTTTTTTCCTTGGGACGCACTCCTGAGAGCATTTTAAGAGCCATGCGTGAAGCGATCTCCCCGCTGTTTTCTCCCGCGACCCCATCGGCAACGGCAACAATGAACGAATGCCGGAAACTGTTTTCAAGCCCCGAATCCGTTCTGACCTTTTTATCGATAAGGAAAGCGTCCTCATTATGTTCTCTGACGTTTCCCGTATCGGAAAATGCACAGCAGTAATACATTTTGTTTCCTCCGAAAAATGTTCTGTCTATATATTATTATCATTATGGAAGTATTATAACACGTGGAAAAAATTTTTTCAACCGTCAGTTTTACAGATTTTTCGGGATTTTTTTATTGACAATCTACAATGAATTTTTCCAAAAAGGAAGTCTCAATGAAATTATAAGTATATCTTTTCGGACAATTTGCTTTTTATGCAGAATAAACAAAATGCCCGAATAACCCTTGACAAATATATTCGGATGTGATATCATTAATGTATAAAATAAATCCTGTGAGCAAAAGCAAGTAACTTAGGCGGCGGCATTGCAGAGAGCCTCGGTCGGTGGAATGAGGTATGTACGGTTTAGGCGAATGGGTTTGTGAGGAGTCGGGTGAATAAAAAGTAGCCCGCACCGCGTTTCCTGCGTCAGTGTGAGAGGGTATTGACGCTTTATGCCGCGTACTTGTGACATATATGTGGTTTTTCCGCCGTCAATATCTTTTGAGACGGATTTTTTGTCCGTGAATTCGGGTGGCACAGCGGTTTTTCGCCCCGAGTACATTTTTTTGAATGTACTCGGTTTTTTATTTATGAAAGGAAGGAACAAAAATGGAAAACAATGAAAAGAAAAAGGTTATTTTAAGCGGTATCCAGCCATCGGGAGCGTTTACTCTCGGAAATTACGTGGGAGCTATCAGAAACTGGGCTAAACTTCAGGATGATTACGACTGCCTTTATATGATAGCCGATATGCACGCGATAACTGTCCGTCAGGATCCCGGCAAGTTGCGCAGAAATACTCTTGAAGCATATGCGGCTATTGCGGCGTGCGGAGTTGATCCCGAGAATTCCGTGGCGTTTATTCAAAGCCATGTTCCCACTCACGCCATGCTCAACTGGCTGCTTGCCTGCAATACGGGCTTCGGAGAGCTTTCGAGAATGACTCAGTTCAAGGATAAATCCCGAAAGCACGCCGATGACGTAAACGCGGGACTTTTCACCTATCCTGTGCTTATGGCCGCGGATATTCTCGCGTATAATGCGGATCTCGTTCCCGTAGGGCAGGATCAGACGCAGCACCTTGAGCTTACGCGTGATGTGGCACAGAGATTCAATCAGCGCTACGGCGAGATGTTCACTCTCCCCGACGGATATATCCCTCCTCAGGGCGCAAAGATAATGTCTCTCGCCGACCCCACAAAGAAAATGTCCAAATCGGACGAAAATCAAAACGCCTGCGTGTATATCCTCGATGATAAGGATACCGTTATCAGAAAATTCAAAAGAGCCGTCACCGACAGCGATACCGAAATAAAATTCAAAGAGGGCAAAGACGGAATAAATAATCTTATCACAATATACGGCGCGGTTACGGGAAAGAGCGTTTCGGAAACCGAAAAAGAATTTGAGGGAAAGGGCTACGGAGATTTCAAGCTTGCCGTCGGAGAAGCCGTGGCGGATCATCTCGCTCCCGTAAGACAAAGGTTCAGCGAGCTTATGAAAAACAAAGACTATCTTGTTTCCTGCTATAAAAGAGGAGACGAAGCGGCGCTTAAAATTTCCTCAAGGATAGTTTCAAAGGCGTATCACAAAGCGGGCTTTGTTGACAGATAAGGATTATTTATGCCGAGATTTTTTATTGAAGAAAAGTCCCTTTTCGGGGACAGTATCATAATTTCAGGAGCGGACGCGAGACACATCGGCTTTTCTCTGCGCATGAAGATCGGCGACAGTATCACATTCTGCCGCGAGGGAGAGGAATTTCTCTGCGAGATCTCCGAAATGACGGGAACGGAAGTAAAATGCAGGATACTCGGAAGAGTCCCGTCCGACAGCGAACCGGGCGTTAAACTGACGATCTATCAGGCTCTTCCCAAATCGGATAAGCTTGAGACAGTCATTCAAAAGACCGTGGAACTGGGAGCGTACAGAATTGTGCCGTTTATCTCAAAAAGATGCGTTTCCCGCCCCGATGAAAAGGCGGCGGAGAAAAAACTCGCAAGATATCGGAAAATCGCCGAGGAAGCCGCAAAACAGTCGGGAAGAGGAATTATCCCCGATGTGCCGCGGATAATGACCTTCGGCGAGGCGCTTGACGATGCGGGGCAGACAGGATTAAAGCTTATCTGCTATGAAAACGGAGGAAGCTCTCTTTCCGATTTTGATTTTAAAGAAAATAAGAATATCTGTGTGATGATAGGAGCGGAGGGCGGCTTTGAATTTTCCGAGATCGAAGCGGCGGAAAAATACGGTTTTTCTCCCGTCTGGCTCGGAAAGAGGATATTGCGGTGCGAGACTTGTCCGACGGCAGTTACCGCCGTTATTATGAATCTCACGGGTAACTTTTAGCTTTTCGCAGAGTAATATCAAACTCTGAAAAAGCTTTGATGAGCAAAATCCGAACCGAATTCCTTTCATTTGCTTTCCCCGATGATCTTTAAAGCCGCTCTGTCCGCGCTTTCCTTGTCTTTAAAGACAATTCCGTTCATGCCGAGTTCACGGGCGGCTTTGATGTTTTCCTCGCGGTCGTCTATGAAGATACATTCATTTTCGCAAAGAGAGTATCTTTTCATCAGTCTCATATAAATTTCGGGGTCGGGCTTTATGACCTTTTCCTTGTAGGAAAGGATTCCTCCGTCGAGAATATCGAGAAATTTCATTTGATCGTCACATTCTCTGCGTATTTTTTCGGGGAAATTTGAAAGGCAGAAAACCTTTAAGCCTTTTTCCTTAAAGGAATTTATCCATGGGAAAGCGTATGGATACATTGTGATAAATCCGTTAAAATCTTTGAAGCTTTTGCGGATATCATCTCCGATTTCGGGGTCGTTTCGCACAAAGCTTTCAATGACCTCGTCATAGCTCAGAACGTTTCGGTCGAGTTCGTCCCATTCCTTTGAATATATTGACGCTTTGTAAATTCTGTCGGAAATATCCTTCGGACAGCCCTTGCCTCTCAAAAATTCATCAAAATTAATTCTTACCAGAACAGCTCCGATGTCGAAGATAATATTTTTTATCATTTAAATTTCTCCTTTGTTGACGTTGACAAAACGCAAAAAAACGGTTATAATAATTACATAAATTTAATGGAGGAAAAAAAACATGGATAATAATGTGATGTTTAAAATCGGATACGGTCTTTACGTGCTTTCAGCGCGTCTTGACGGATATGACAACGGCTGTATAATCAATACGTTCATGCAGACGGCGGAAAATCCGAACAAAGTTGTCTGTTCGGTGAACAAGGCAAATTATACCTGTGAGATGATCCGAAAGTCAGGAGAATTCAATGTGTCTCTCCTTGACGAAAGCGCGGATTTTTCGCTGTTTAAGCGTTTCGGATATCAGTCGGGCAGAGACGCGGATAAATTTAAGGATTTCGGCAATGCAGACAGAAGCAAAAACGGACTTATGTATATCTCCTGCCATACGAATTCCTATATTTCATGCAGAGTGATATCGGAAAACGATATGGGAAGCCATATTCTGTTCACTGCGCAAGTAACCGACGCTGTTATGTTACAGGATACAAAATCGCTTACCTACGACTATTATCAGAATAATATCAAACCCGTGCGCAGTACGGAAGAACAAAAAAAGACAGGCTGGATATGCAGGATATGCGGATATATTTATGAGGGAGATGAGCTTCCCGCGGATTATATCTGCCCTATATGCAAGCATGGAGCTTCCGATTTTGAAAAGCTTCAATGAGTTTGCGTGATACGCTGTGTATCAGCCGACGCTCACTTCCCCCGAAAGGACTCTTTTGTAGTCCTCGTAATTCTCCCTGAGAAGCCTTGGAGTATCAAGCTCATACGGGCATTTTGACCTGCACGCTCCGCAGTTTATGCAGTTTTCGATTTGTTTCATATTGCTTTGCCACGCTTCGCCGAGCCAGTTTTCGGACGGAGCGCGGCGGAGCATAAGAGACATTCTCGCGCAGTTGTTTATCTGTATCCCCATAGGACAGGGCATACAGTAACCGCAGCCCCGGCAGAAATTTCCGCCGAGATTTTTTTTATCCTCATCAATGGCTCTTTTTATTTCATCGTTCATAACGGGGGTATCGTCCATGCAGGAGAGCCACTTGTCAAGCTCGTTTTCGCGCTGTATTCCCCAAATCGGCATAACGCCGTCAAACTGTCCGATAAAAGCGTAAGCAAGTCGGAAATCCGTGATGATACCGCCGGCCAGAGCTTTCATTGCGATAAAGCCGACATTATTTTTCCTGCATCTGTCCGCAAGAGAAAGCTCCCTCTCTCCCGAAATATAGCAGAAAGGAAACTGAAGAGTCTCATATAGTCCCGAATCAACGGCTTCTTCCGCGACGCCTATTTTATGGGCTGTTATTCCTATATGGCGGATCATTCCCTGACGTTTGAAATCCTCCATAAGCTCGTACATTCCGCTTCCGTCGTCGGGTCTGAAGCATTTATCGGCGCAGTGGAACTGATAGATATCGATGTAATCGGTTTTAAGTTTTTTAAGAGATTCATCGAGTTGTTTTTTCATATCCTCGGTATTTTTAGCCATAGTTTTTGTGGCGATGAAGATATTTTTGCGTACATCGGAGAGTGCGAGGCCGATTTTTTCCTCGCTGTCGGAGTATGCTCTTGCGGTATCGAAGAAGGTTATTTTTCCCTCATAAGCTTTTCGGAGAAGCTTCACGGCGGTATTTTTATCGCAGCGCTGAACGGGAAGAGCTCCGAAGCCGTTTTGCGGTGAAATTATTCCTGTTTTTCCGAGAGTTATATTTTTCATAAAAAGCGTTCCTTTTTTCTTCTTTTTTCTTATAGTGTGGATCATTGCCGAATCCCCGTATTATATATCGGCTGTCGGAAATCAATCTTTAGATACCGATGGCGGGTTTTCCCTGCGGGTCAGTTTTCACCGGCCGGTTGTATCAGCTGTTTTTTCCTATTTGATATAACTCCTTCCGCAATGCAAAAAGCTGAAACCGTAAAGATCGCAAGACTGTTTATCAGAGAATATATAACAGCGTCATCATTAAAGTTCCCGTCAAGTGCCATAGACGTTACTAACGTAACGACCTTGTTATTCACCGCATGAGCTATTCCTGCGGGATAAACGGAACCCGTCTTTTCCGTAATCCACATCAGCAGTATCCCGCTTGAAATGCAGTCGATACACATAAGCCCTATTCCCACATACGGATATCCCGGATAATCAAATCCGAAATTGAGTCCGCAGATAATGGGGACGCTGTGCCATACGCCCCATATCACGCCGCCTGTGATAAGAGCCGCGGGGCGATTCATTACTTTCAGAAGCTTCGGATAAAGATATCCTCTCCAGCCAAGCTCTTCTCCGAGAAAAACAGGAAGAACCGCAACGCATGACGACAGATTTATAAGTATCATTCCGAAAAACCCTGTTACGCCGATTCCCGACTCGGACAGATTCTTTGACAGATTAATTTTTGCGTCTGTAAAAACAGTTGTGTATATTATGTCAAGCGCCCCGCAGATAAGGATAAGTATTACGGCAAGCAGATAGTATTTCACGTTTCCTTTGAAATTAAACCGAAGAAAAGATTCTTTCATCCCCTCTTTCGTATAAGCCCTTGCAAGAAGCGACGCCGCTGCGGGTGTGAACATCGAAAGAAACGATAGCAGCTGACCGTCCATGGATTTTATTTCAGTGTCTTTTGAATTCAGCTGAAACGCTCCCGACACTCCGGTGAGAATAACAAGAAAAAACATAAACACGAATATCTGTCTGACGGTTTCCTTTTTATTTTGCATACCCTTGCGCTCCTTTCAGATACAGCCTGCATGAGATCCTGTAGGAAATATAATATAAAACAAGAGAAACAAACGGGACACTTCCGACGGCAAAATAAACAGCGTCGCTGATTCCCGAAGTGTCACTGAGGCTCAGCATAAATTCCCAAAGCTTATCTGTACTGCCGAACATTTCGGTATTTCCGAAAAGAAAATACTCAAACACAAAAAGCACAAGCAGAACTCCCATGACCGTCTTTACCATTCCGCCTTTCCTGCAGCCGAAGCGTATCATGAACGGAAACTCTATAGCGTGAAACAGGAGAAATATCCATAATAAAAGCTCGGTGTTTACTATCAGCGGTTTTTCCTCCGCCAGAGAATATGAAAGATAACCGAAAAATGTGCAGAGATTCGAGAGAAGAATATAGGAAATAAAAGTAAACATATATTTCGCGCCTATCTGACCTTTTAACGTCAGCGGCGTCGAGCTTATGAAAGCCGCCCATTTTTTTATTTCATCCGTTTCAAAAATTCCTCCGATAGACATTCCCCAGACAAGGAACATAAAAAAATAAAATATCAGGCTCATAAAAAGCAAAAGCATTTCCGTTATTTCGGAGTTCTCGCTGTCGGAGGGAGAGATAAGCAGAGGAGCCATCGTCATAAGACCCAGAAGGATCTCCGCCGCCAAAAGAGAAATAAAAGTTCTTTTTTGCAGGACAAGATCCTTGTAAATAAGTCCCCACATCAGTTTTCCCTCCTTTTTTCTATCTTGACGAAAATGTGAAACGATATGAAAAGTATCGCCGCAATTATAAGAACGGAAAACGGAAAAATAATATCTCCCATACCGTTTATTATTTCGGCATAAAACGAAAAAACATCCGAAAACGTCATGTCTTCCCCCGAATTCCAAAGAGTTTTCAGAATAGGGAGTATTATTATCAGATATGTTATTATTCCTGCGGCAGTTAAAAAGAAGTTTGCCTTTGAGGGCGTTTTGAATTTCATCATTACGGCTGTGACCGCACAGGAACAGAAAAAAATAACAATAAGCAGGAGTGTCAGATTTTTCAAGGCTCTTATATCGAATTCCCTGTGCGCGAAATTAAAAAGAAGCGCCGTGCTTATGATGGAAAGCGGAAACCCCACCGCCGCGGAAATCAGCATTGAAACAATTTTGGTAAGACAAAAGCTCTCTGCGGAAACCGGACAACTGTACATAAATCTGTTCCAGTTCGTATTTCTGTCCGAATAGACGACTCCCGAGTCCGAGAGCACGGTAAACAGCAGCACGATCGATGATGCGTATACAAGAACCGAAAAGCTGTCTTTATTTATATCGGTATTATTCTTTAAATTTCCGAAGTCAAAGCTTAAATATATCGACGCGGAAATAATAAAAAGCAAAAGCCATATCAGAAGTCCGAGAAAAAGATTTCCTCTTTTAAGATAAAAATCCTTATACATAATTCCTTTTATAACTCTCATGCGAGACGTTTCAGCGCCCGATGGATGATCCGTTTTATTTTTCATTATGTCCACTCCTTTTTGGGAGAATTCACATAGAAAAGCATGATCTCCTCAAGAGTCGTGCTGTCGATGACAAGTCCCGAATATTTTCTTTCCGCGTTTTCCTTGTCCGAAACCATGACCTCCGCGCCGAATTCGGTCACACGTGCGCTTACCGTATCGGCGGGGTCGATATTCTTATAGTCGGAATTTCCGCATTTTATAACTCCGTGTCTGTAAAGGATATCGTCCTTATAGCCGCTTAAAAGAATCTTTCCTTTGTTGATAAAGGCAACGCTGTCCGCGATTTTTTCGAGGTCGCTCGTTATGTGCGATGACATAAAAATGCTGTTGTTTTCGTCCTGTATGTATTCAAGGAATATATCGAGTATTTCATTTCGGACAACGGGATCAAGTCCGGTGGTCGCCTCGTCCATTATCAGCAGTTCCGCCTTATGGGATAACGCACAAGCTATCTGAAGCTTCATCTTCATGCCCTTTGAGAACTGTCCGATCTTCTTTTTCGCGGGAAGTCCGAAACGCTCCAGATAGTTTTCGTAAACTCTTTTATCCCAGTTTTTATAGATATCGCCGAGGATAACCGATATCTGTTTCGCACTAAAATCGTCATGGAAAGGAAGCTCGTCGAATACAGGGGAGATTCTTTCCTTAACATCCGTTTCATATTTGATATTATCCATTCCGAGAAGCTTTATGCTGCCGCTGTCGGGTTTTATTATGTTAAGCATTGACTTGATCGTAGTTGTTTTTCCCGCGCCGTTTTGTCCGATAAAGCCCATGATACTGCCCTTCGGAAGAGTTATGGATACGTTGTCGAGAGTAAATCCGTCGTATTTTTTTGTTATGCCGTTGATTTCCGCAGCGTTTTCAAAATCGCTCATGCTATTCTCCTTTATAGATCATCTTCAGAATTTCGATAAGCTCCGAAAGCTCTATCCCGCAAAGCTTGCCCTTTTCACAGGCGGAGGATAACAATTCCTCCATCTGCCTTAGATTTTCTTCCTTTAAAAGCTCGCTGTTCTGTGACTTTACGAAAGAGCCTTTTCCCGTATAGGATTCTATGAAGCCTTCTCTTTCAAGCTCCTCGTATGCGCGTTTTGTCGTGATAACGCTTATTCGGAGTTTTTGAGCGAGCATTCTCATTGACGGAAGGGCGTCCCCTTCTTTAAGAGTCCCGTTCAGGATCATTCCTTTTATTTGGGCGGATATCTGTTCATAGATAGGCTCTCCTGAGGAATTTGAGATTATTATATCCATTTGTGTACCTCTTGGTATAATGTATATATCCTTTATACACATTATATACTTTCGATATACGTTTGTCAATAGCTTTTTTAAATTTTTTCATAAAAATTTGACTTTTATCAGAATCTGTACTATAATTAATTTAAGAAAACCTCATCGATATAAGAAAGGACTTTTTATGAATGAAAATGAAAAATTTCATATCAAAAACTTTTTGGAGCTTACGGTCGCGGGAATAATCAACGCCTTCGGAGTTACCGTTTTTATTTCTCCCGTGAATCTTTATGACAGCGGAATTTCGGGTACGTCAATGCTTCTCGCGCAGGTAACTCCCGAATGGATGAGTCTCTCGTTTTTTTTGCTGCTATTAAACATTCCGCTTTTTTTGTACGGTTTTAAGAAAAAGGGAAAATGCTTCACGGTTTACGCGATATATTCCGTTGTTGTCTATTCGTTTACGGCATGGCTTATTACCGATGTTCTTCCCGTAGACGTAAGCACAGCTTCTCCTCTCGGAGAATCCGATCTGCTCCTGTGTGCGCTTTTCGGAGGGATGATATCGGGCATAGGAAGCGGATTCGCAATACGCTTCGGAGGAGCTATGGACGGCATTGAGGTTATGGCTGTGATATACGCAAAAAAGCTTGGAATTACCGTAGGTACGTTTGTTATGATATATAATTCCATTCTTTACATAATCTGCGGAATTGTTGTCGGCAGCTGGATACTTCCTCTTTATTCCGTAGTGACTTACATGGCGGCTCTGAAAACCGTGGATTTTATTGTAGAGGGCTTCGATCGTTCAAAATCGGTGCTTATCGTCACCGAAAAAGCGGACGAGATATGTGAAAAGCTTTCGGCGGAATTTGAACAGGGAATCACCGTTATGGAAGCAAAGGGATATTATTCCGACTCATATAAAAACATAGTTTACATTGTTCTGAACCGTTTTCAGATAAGCAGAATGAAGGACATAGTCCACACCTTCGACCCGCTTGCGTATATTTCGATAAGCGAGGTTGCGGACGTTTACAAGGCAAATCAGAACAGATAAAAAACCCGGTTTTCCGTGAATCTGTCCCGTCAGCTGTTTACGGCGGCGCAGCGTTTTTCAGAACTTCCCTTACAGATAATAATCACAGAAATTTACAGCAAAAAACACCCTGTACAGCAGGGTGTTTTTATATTTTGCAATAAATGGAAAAATTTCGGATATAAGGAACGGGTCTTATTAATGCTGATGTCATCTGCGAGGTATTCCCGGCAGTATACGCCATATCAGGTTTATTATCCGTAAAAACCGGCGCATACGTCACTTGCTTTTGGATTTCCGTTTGATATGATAAAGCCGCAAATGTTCCTTTAATTTTTCAAATGATTCATCGCTGATATCATGTTCGATACGGCAGGCGTCTTTTGCGGCTGTTTTTTCGCTCACTCCGATACTCGTAAGCCAGCCCGTCAGGATAACATGGCGCTCGTATATGCTTTCGGCGCGTTTTTTACCTGATTCGGTAAGAGTAATGAATCCGTTTTCATCGATTGTAATAAGCTCGTTTTCTTTAAGAATTCTTACGGCACGGCAAACGCTGGGCTTTGAAAGATTCATTTCGCGTGCGATATCCACCGAACGAACCTCGCCTTTTCTGTTTTTCAGAATTAAAATAGTTTCAAGATAATCCTCGCCGGATTGTTTTATTACACTCATAATTTCTCCTTACAAATTCCGATTTACGTATAACTTTATTTTATCACCTATAGTGAAATTTGTCAAGGATTTTTTTTGTTTTTTATTGAGGTATCGGCGTCGGGAAACAAACTATTGCCAACTTAAAGTAAGTTATAGTAAACGACATTAAAATTTGTGCTTTCAGTCTGCGCAAAAATCATATAT
>CAZCUQ010000020.1:0-23762 GCA_964501705.1 uncultured Ruminococcus sp.
TGCTGTAAAAAATCCCCATAAGAGGGAAAAAAGAAAGATTACTGTGAAAAGAAAATCAGCCAAAGGGGGAGGGGTCAAGGAAGGAGAGTGCAGAGAGGGAAACTTAGGGGCGGGGGAAATGGCTGATTTGCGCGTTTTTTGAGTTCCCCCGCCCCTATGGTTCCCTCTTTGCCCCCTGAAGCTCCAAAGTTACAACAATTGATAACTAACCAAAAACTGCGGCGGAAACGGTAAGAGTAACTTTAAATGATAATTAAATTGAAGTTATCACCCACAAAAAATATCAAATGAAAAGTAACTTGAAACGCAAAAAACAAAAAAGGGAGGAAAGGGCGGGGATTTTTTTCCGCCTTGACAAATTATATTTAATAATATATAATATTAAATAGAAATTACTGTATAGGGGAATGAATATGAATCAGCCGACACAACGAAATACCATGCAGAAAAATATAGTCCTCGAAACTGTACGTTCGATGAAAAATCATCCCACTGCGGATATGGTGTACGAGAATCTTCATGACAGCTTTCCGACAATAAGCAAGGCAACCGTTTACAGAATCCTCGGTCAGCTTTCGTCAAAGGGAGATATCAGAAAGATATCCGTTCCCGATGGAGCGGACAGATACGATTTCCGTCTTACTCCTCATTATCATGTGAGATGTACGATCTGCGGAAATCTGGACGATATCTTCATGGATTCGATTATTCAGCTGGAAGAACCCGAAAAATACATAAAATCTCCGACGGAATTTACTGTAACGGGAGGAAAGGTTATTTTTGAGGGAATATGCCCCGTTTGCAGGGAACATTCCCGCGCCTAAAAAGAAGCTCCTTAAGAATAACATTATTTTTAATGAAATTCTAATATTATCACATAATTTTCATTCTGTTTTTTAATTTTGAAGATGTATAATATTAGCTGTATTAAAATAAAAAAAGGAGATATCTTTATGGCAATCGACCTTAATAAAAGTCATTATAACAACGGCAGACACGTAAGAAGCATTGCCCCCGAAAAGGAAGTTCCGGAAATTTATCCTCAAGAAAAAAACAGTTCTCAAACCGAACACAATACGCCCGCAGAGACTCCGAGACGGCTTTCCGACGATACGCAAATTCCCGCACAGGGGTATAATTCGGCGGATATTTTCGGAAAAAAAGCAGACGTTCTCGGTCAGAAAATAGGCGCCGCTTTCGAGGAGTTTTTCAGTACCACAGATGATCCTCCGATAAATAATGCTCCCATGCAGAATGACGGCTCTCTTCCGAGACAGAATACCGCTCCCCGAAGCGGGGAATATTACAGCGGAAATACGGTACATACAGAGTACAAAGAATCCGAAAAATTCCCCGAAAAACATTTTGAGACAAGAGACGATATTTCCCCGAATCCGAATAACTATCAGATGACGCCGCCTCCGAATCAGACGGAAATTGCTCCCGTAAAGATAAAAAAGAAGAAAAAGAAAAAAGGCCTGACATTGGTCATGATTATCATTGTCGCGGCTGTCGCGCTTAGCGGCGGTATAAAAGAAATGGTATGGAACAACGTTTTTTCCGATAATTCTCTGATCGTGCAAAACCTGCCCGTATCCGAGGGAGATTTTTCCGTTCCCTTAACGGGCGTGGAAATGCTAAAAATAGAATCGGATAACCTTAAAATAAATTTATCCCCCTCGGACGGAGATGAATTTAAGATCTCCTACAGCACATATTCAGAGACAGAGGTTCTGCATTCTGTCGAAAATGGAGTTCTCCGCGTTTACACAGACGATTCGGAAGGCTTTAACCTCATGGGATTTCTTGACTTTTCCGATTCGGAGATAAATGTGACGGTTCCCTCGTCCTATGCGGGAGATATAAATGTTGTCGGCAAAAACGGACAAATAGAACTGAACGAGATAAACACTGCGGGAAATGTGGTTTGCGAAAACACAAACGGCTCAATTGAAGCAGAGCGCGTCAATGCCGCTTCTTTAAAGCTTTCAAGCGAGAATGCAGGAATTGAAATGGATGACGTGATCGTTTTCGGATTAACCGAGGCGTTCTCCACAAACGGAAGAATTGTCGCGCAGTTCTGCGAATTTGACGGCGGCGCGGATTTTAAATCAACTAACGGCAGAATAGAAACTGCCGGCTGTATCTTTAAAGGAAACAATACGCTCAGTTCCGACAACGGAAGCTGCGAATTATCGGATGTCACGGTGGAAAATCTCGATGTGACTGCCAAAAACGGCGCAATACGCGGAAATATTATAGGAAGTGAAGCGGATTACAGCATTTCGGCAGCCTCCAAAAACGGAAGCTGCAACGTATCAAACAAAACTGTCGGAAAATATTCGCTGAAATTCCGTTCGGAAAACGGCTCGATAAACATTGATTTCGACGATTAATATTTATTTTCGGGAGGGATGGACTGTGGCAATAGATTTAAACAAAAGCCACTACAACTCGGACGGACAAAAAATGCGGGTGGTTTATCCCGAAAAGGAAGTTCCCGAAATATATCCTCAAAGGGCAGTTTATCCTAAAAAAGACAATTCCGAAGAAATTTATCCGCAAAGGGAAATTTACCCGCAAAAGAAAATTTCCTTAAATGATAATTTCGGGGAGATTTATCCTCAAACGAAACCCAATATGCCCGTGAAAGCTCCGATCGGGGAACAGAATGTCGGCAAAAAAACCTCCGCTTTGAGAATAGGCGGAGCTGTCGCGCTTATAGTCGGCGCTGTCTGTACGATCTTCGGAATGATACTTAATGAATCGGGAAAATCCCACGACCCTGATCTCTCTTATAAAACCACTGCCCTTTTCTACACAGGCGATGCTCCCGCCGACAGCGTTAAAACTATAATTATAGAACTCGATAAAACCGATATAACTTTGTGCGCAGACGATGAAAACTATTCGGGAAATATCGAATGGGAACTGCTGTTTGAAAACGGAGTTTCCCCGATGTGGGACGCCTCGGACGGCGTTCTTAACATATATGCGGACACTTCCGAAGAAAAAAATATGCTCGAAGAAAACAGAAAAGCCGAAATTTCTCTTCCCTACGACTTTGCGGGAGATATAACAATAAAATCAAAAAACGGAAAAGTTTCCGTTTCCGATCTTAATAAAGGAAATCTGACCGTGGAATCTGTCGGTTCGGACGTGGAAATAGCCGGTTCCGAATTTTCCCTTGCCGATATCGACCTGGAGAGTTCAACCGGAAATAATACCGTAGATATAGAGTACTGCGCGGGAGACGATCTGGAGATCAGATCAATCGGCGCAAACTGCCGATTTGATTTCTGCGCTGCGAAAACGCTTACTCTCCATACCGACAAGCGCACATCAATAACCAACGCTTTTATTTCCGAAGAAACCGACATAAACGCATACGAGGGATTTATACAGGATAACGTCTTTAACGGTTATACATCTATCGGTATATCTCAAGCCGCGTCCGTCGAATACTGCGAATTTAACGGAAGCACATTTATTGATAGCTTAAACAAGGATGTTTCCCTTGACGCGGTCTCTGTTGAAGAAGCATATTTGCGGGCGGAAAGAGGCAATATAAACGCAAGACTGTGCGACAGCAAAGATAAATTCACTATCGTGAACGATGACGGCACATTAATTTTCCCCCAATCGGAGGGCAGCGGGAAATATACATTAACTATGGAAACCGACGGCGGTGATATAGACATAACTTATGACTATTCGGACAGCCGCACCGAGACAAATACCGACGAAGCCGTAAAATTCGCCGAAAGATACGGCTTCTCACGCGAAATATCCGAAAATACCGAACAGTAAAGGAATGATCGTCTTTGGCAATAGATCTGAATAAAAGCCATTACAATAAATACGGAGAAAAAATAATCACGGAGACGAGGCCTCAAAAAGAGGAAATATTCCCCGAAAGCTGCCCCGGGGAAAAAATAAATATACCCGAAGCTCCCCGTCCCGAAAATTATCCTCAAATGAAAATCTATCCTCAAAATGAGATCGTTATGCAAGCGGGCAATCCCCTTCCTGCGGCAGTTCCCCGTAAAAAACAGCCTCCCGTAATTTTAAGGATTCTGGCGGGACTGGCAGGAGCTTTCCTCATATGGATTTTCTTTTTTTTCATATTGGGAGTTGCAATCGGAATAAATGAGGAAAACGCCGATGAACCCGATATCGATAATTACACCACCTACGCCTTTGCGGCGGCGGATATCGGAAAAATAACGGCGGATATTCCGTATTCGTTCGTTTCCGTGTACGTTGACAGCGACAATTACTCCGATGAGATAAATGTATCCGTCAACTGCGAAGAGGATTTCGGTATACAGCTTTTAAACGAAAACGGCGAACTGAAAATAGTTTCCGATGTCTCATCGGACGAAGATTATTCCTTTACCTATAACAGATACATAGATATATGTCTCCCGTACAACTGCGGCGCGGATATCTTCCTGTATTCCGATGAGGGAAAAATAAACTGCCTCGATCTTAACGGCGGAAAGCTGACGGTAAACTCGACAGAATCGGATATTTCGCTTTACGACTGCAATTTTGAAAGCGCCGATATCTCCGCTTCGGGAGAAGATAATACCTTGAATATCAGCAGCTGCACGGGCGAGATAATAACTGTCGGAGCAGGGTCTATGGACACATACATAAGCTTTCTTGCCGCTCATGAACTGCATATAGACTGCGATAATTATCTTTCGGTTTCGGATACCTACATTGACGGTTTCTCGGAGATCTATGCGGACAACGGATCTTTTCAAAGCGGCGCGTTTATCGGAGATACAAAAATCAGTCTTATAGAGGACGTAAGTCTTACAAGCTGTCAGTTTTCGGGAAACCTTGAAACAGAAAGCCTTTCGGGAGGAATTTATCTGACCTCCTGCTCGGTTGAAAACGCAAGCTTTAAGGCGGATTCTTATGTTACGGCAGAATTTTTTGAAAGCAAAGAAGATTTTACCGTCATAAAAAACGGCGTCCGCGAAAGAACGGGAGAATATACGATACTTCTTGAAACGGGGGAAAACGACAACTACCTCGAATTTGGCGGCAATAAACCCGATATCAACGAAGCCGTGAGCTTCGCGGAAAGATTCGGCTTTATTCCGGAATAAAAGATGTCGGGCAGTCTATCCCGAAAAAAATAAAACAGCAGTAATAGGGTGAATTTTTCAATGTTACAGAAAATAAATGAATTGGTAAAAGCATTTGATGATATTCTTTGGGGAATACCTCTTATTGTACTGATTCTGGGGTGCGGGATATTCCTCACCGTGAAGTTCAGGGGAATACAGTTTCGCAAGCTGGGAACGGCTTTGAAATATGCCGTTTCTCCCGAAGAGGACGGCGATGGAGACGTGACGAGCTTCGGCGCGTTATGCACAGCTCTGTCCGCAACAATAGGCACGGGAAATATCGTCGGAGTCGCTACCGCCGTCGCGGCAGGCGGAGCGGGAGCTTTATTCTGGATGGAGATCGCCGCTCTGTTCGGAATGGCAACAAAATACGCCGAAGGACTTTTTGCCGTAAAATACCGCACCTTTGATGACGAGGGACACGCTCTGGGAGGACCTTTCTACTACATAGAAAACGGAATGGGGAAAAAGTTTAAATGGCTTGCAAAAACATTTGCCGTTTGCGGCTGTCTCGCGGGACTTCTTGGGATAGGAACGATAACCCAGATACACGGAATCACAAGCGCCGCGAATGGTTTTTTTGCGGATTTTTCCGATAAGAGCGCACTTCTTTTCGGAAGAGAATACACTTATGTTACTATTATTTCGGGACTTATCGTGACACTGTGCGCCGCGCTTGTAATAATCGGCGGAATAAAGAAAATTTCAAAGGTCTCGGAGGTAGTTGTTCCGTTTATGGCGGCGGCATATATTTTATGCGTGCTTATTATAATTTTCACTCATATTGCGGAAATTCCCGCCGCTGTTGCCGAAATATTCAAAAGCGCGTTTGGTCTTGACGCCGTTTCGGGAGGAATTCTCGGAAGCATAATCGTTTCCGTACAGAAGGGGATTTCAAGAGGTATCTTCTCAAATGAAGCGGGACTCGGTTCCGCTCCCATAGCCGCCGCAGCGGCAAAAACAAAAGATCCCGAAAGACAGGGGCTTGTCACAATGACGGGAACATTCATAGATACCATCTGTATCTGCACAATGACGGGACTTGCCATTGTCATTTCGGGAGCGTACACAGATACTTCCCTCGAGGGAGTTCATATAACGTCAAAGGCTTTTGAATACGGACTTCCCTTTCCCGCAAAAGTATCGTCATTTATTCTGATGATATGCCTTGTGTTTTTTGCGTTTACGACTATCCTGGGCTGGAGCTACTATTCGGAAAGGTGTCTTGCATATCTGACGGGAAGCACAGGCGCAGCGAGGATCTTCAAGTTCGCGTATATTGCCGCTGTTTTCGCGGGGCCTTATCTGACCGCGGAGATCGTCTGGAACGCGGCGGATATTTTCAACGGGTTAATGGCGATACCGAATATAGCGGCGCTTATCTTTCTTGGCATAAAAGAACCAAAAAAGTAAAAACGCAGGAGAATAGATTTTCTCCTGCGTTTTTCAGTACTTTTTCAGGACTTCGACCGCTCCGATGATTACTTCGGAAGCCTTTTCAAGATTCCTTCTTACATTTTCGTTATCAACATTCTTGGACATTTCCATAGCCTGAGAGATACTTTCGCTTCCTATTTCCGCCTGATTCTGATATATCCTGTCGAGCTGACTGTAAGCGTAAGCCTCAAAACTCTTGTATACGGATTTCAGATCCTTTACGGTATTGTTTCTTATCTCGTCGTAATTTTCGAGAGTTGCGTCGATTATTTCGTTCTGACGCTTTTTATGAAGAATTTTTCTGAAAGCGTCCATAGTCGTTGACGGGAACGTTCTTTCAGCGATCCCCTGTGAAGCCGCCTGTTTCACCGAATCGGCAACTCCTATCGAATTTATGCTTACTATTTCTCCCGCAGACATTTTCTGAACCGAAAGATTTTCAAGACCGAGCTTGCGGGAAAGTTCGTTTCCGAGATCGTTTATAACGCTGTCGAGGCGTTTTTCATGTATTTCGAGACATCGTCTGTACGCTTCGCCGACCTTATCCATCAAAAACGAGTAGAAATGTTTTTCAACATCGCTGTCGGAGGAATTTACGCGGCAGGCAACTATATCATCGCGGAGCTTTGAGAAGAATTCATACATCCATCTTTCCGCTTCCTGCATCATTTCTGTAACGCACAGACGGATAATGGGTTTCTTGCGCTCCAGAGCCGATGCGAGAGCCGCACATTCCGCCCGGAGCTTGTCAGACAGCTCGTTTAAGTGCTGTCTGTCCAATTTGAGCATATCGGAGATCATATTCAGTCGGTTTAAGGTATCGCTCAGCATTATTTTCAGCATGGAAAATACTCTTTGACGGCGGATAGTATCCTTCTGGACTATTATTTCCCGTTTAAGAGCCATTTCAAATTTCAGGAATTCATTCTCATAATACTCCTGAAATCCTTTGATATCGGGACGGTTAAGTCCTATTTTCCGTCTGTATTCGTCAATTCCGCTTATTCCGAAGACATAAGCGTTCGGCATTATGCTGTCGCATTTTTCCTGTATCCTGCGGACGATTTTTTCGATATCCTCCATAGTGTTCATAGCGTCTATCATATTGACGAGGACAAACAGACTGCTGAAATTGAGAGGAACTATATGGCTCGCGATGAAGAACTGCTCCGACTCGGAAAACGGCGAAAGAGCGCTTGCCACATAAATCACCGCGTCTGCGCGGAGAAGAAATTCCTGCACCTCGTTATCCAGCTCATCAAGGTCGGAAAGTCCCGGAGTGTCAACTATGCGGATGTCCTTTAAAATAGGCGCGTCGCTTCTTACATCTATGTAGTCAAGGTCTCCGGGGAAAAAGTCGAGAAGCTCCGAAAGCCTGTCCCTGCGAAGATCGTCCTTTAAGAGATTAACTTTTTTCCCGTTTTTGAGAATTGCTTCAACCGAGGGAACCTCCCCGTATGAAATGCAGTTTATGGTAAAGGTTTCGGGAGCAACATTCGTAGGAGCTACATTTTTACCGAGAATAGCATTAATTATCGTACTTTTTCCCCTTTTAAAATCGCCGATAACGACAAGAGAAAAAGGTTCGTCTTTTTTTTGATTGATGATCGAGTCCCATTTTGCCATTCTGTCGGTACATTCCTCTCCGAGAATACGGCAGAGATCTCTGTCGTTTATCAGCCTGTTCAGTTCATTCTGAACAAATTCTATGTCCTTTTCGGTCGTGTCGATATTATTCAAAAGAAACTCCCCCTTATATTCCGGGTACGCCGGAGTCGTCTGCGAGGATATCGCATCTTATCTCAAGCGACTGTTTGCTTGACAGATGACCGTTTCCGCTGTCGAGATCGGGACGCCACGAATAGAGAACCTCACAGCCTGTAAACTCAAGACCCGCCATAATACGGCGTTCGTCCGCTGTTGTATCGTCTGAGAATTTAAGATTTCTGACGGGAGTTTTATGCATGACGTCGAATTTTTCCATGATATCCTCAAGAAGAATATTTCCGTCGGTGTTTCCGAAAGAATCGGGAATACATTTTTTTCTGACGGAAATATATATTTTCGTAAACTCCGAAGGGTCGTCAAGGCATATTATTCCCGCCCTGTCGGCGGTAAGGTCGGAAGGAAGTATCCATTTCGCGACAGACGCCCTGGAGTTGTTAAAAACATCCGCATAGTCATCGGGGACTTTTCTTCCGCTGTTAGTTATTCCGAAAGCGTATCTGAATATGCAGTGATTATTCTGAAGCCTGCCTATTTCACAGCCGAAGAGATAGCAAAGTTCTTCATAAGTGCATATTTCAATTACGTCGGCGGTCACGACGATACAGGGTTCAACGTCCTCGCCTTTCAGCGAATACAGTTCGGGAGCGTCCTTTGACGATTTGACAAGAAGGGGAACAATGCTCGTTTCAAGTCTTTCGCTGCATTTATTCACGGCGTTGTAAGCCTTGGGATAAAGCATCGACGACGCGGTGTCGGACAGACGCAAGGTCCTTTTGTATTCATTCGGGATCTCGAACGAGTTAAGGGATTTGCCGAACTTGGACCAGCCCGAAACGGAGGTGATCTTTGCTCTCAGAGCGTAATCGCCGTCGAAAGCATAGTCCATTTTTCCGTCCACGATATGCCCGGAGGAATTTCTTGTTCTTGCTTTCAGATAATCCTCAAACGAGGTATTGATATCGAGAAGAGGATTTTGGTTTTCGGTATTTCCGTTTAATTTATCAGTCATATTAACCTCCTCAGTCTTCGTTCATCATAGCGTCGGCAAGACTCTTATGAAGGTTGTATGTTTCGGCGAGAAGGCTTCCCGTATACTCCGCGATATTTTGCAGGCGCATTTTTTCGTTATCCGAGAATTCCTTCTTGCGCTGTTTTTGTGCGTTTAATTCGTCAAGAGTTTTCTGGGTGTCCTTGAGGATAACCTCCGTTTCCTGTTCGATACCCTCCTTTAGGCTTGAGAAAGAGGTATAGACCTGCTGACGGACAGTTTCGGTGAAGTCGCTGTTTATCTTCATTTCGTGGAACTGCTTGGAGACCTGCGTCTTAAAGGAACTTTTGAACTTATCTATTCTTTCCTGGACGAGGAACTTATCCACGGAGAATTTTCCCGTAAAAGTGCCTGCCAGACCCGCGATAGCCATAATACAAAGTCCCGCCGCCGAAAGAAAAGCGCCTCCCGCAAATGCGGAAACCAGCACGACTGACGTTGCCACCCACGCGGTAAGTCCCGTAAGACCGCCCAGAAGAGCGCCCTTTATGCCCGCCTCGCGAAAGCCTATGAAAAGACCGCCTATGCCCACGGAGCCTATGACGGAGCCGATGACAGTATCGGCCGCTCCTCCGTTTCTGGTGAGGTTGGAGTTTACTCTGAACATTTCCTGGATACGGTTTACCGAAGCGAAGAATTCATCCTCGAAGGTCTGAAGTCTGACTGCCTCGTCGCTGAGTCCGACATTTATCTCGTTCTGGATCTGCTCACAGATGAGCTGTGCCTTATTTTCGATATTTTCCTTTATCTTATCGGTCAGGCGTTCGTTGACGATCTTCATTTTATCGCGTTTCAGATCGTCCGCGGACATCTGATAATCATCGATTACCTGCATTGCCGTTTCCTCTATCCTGACCCAGTAATCATCGAGGATAGGCTGCAAATTTTCAAATACGCGGTTCGCGGACTCGTTTATCTTAACGAATTCCTGACGTTTTTTTGTACGGATATCTTCAATTTCCTCAATGGCGAGCTGATACTTTTCCATAAACTCGTCGTTTTCCATCATCAGGGCGTTTTCGCGGAGAACTATGGAATTCAGCACCTCCGAGCCTGAGCTGATTATCTTATTTGCGAGGATCTGCAAAGAAATAGAGCCTCTTTCGGTGGTGAGCATATTTTCAAGCACGGATTCAAACTTTGGGAAATTTGATTCGGCGAGCATCTCCTCATCGTTGTTTTCTTTAGCCATAAGAGCTTTTTTCGCGTACACGCCGATTACCTTCGGCTTGCCTATTTTACGCTTATAGACATCGAATTCCTTGGAATTTTCGCCCATTACGAGCTTTGCCTTTTCCATAACGTAGCTGCATATGCGTTTTTCGATAGTTTCGACTATTCTGTCCTCGTCCTCTTTTGAGAAGGTGCCGAAGCAGTTTACGGCAAAGATGATCCTTCCGAGGTCGCTTGTGAGCATTTTCTTTTCAAGGAAATCCTTTTCAAACTGCGAGAACGGAGAATTTGCGCTGATAACAAAAACAGCCGCGTCTATTTCGGGGAGAATGGACAAAGTCACGCTTGTCATCTGCTCATCGTCGTT
Organism: uncultured Ruminococcus sp.; assembly: GCA_964501705.1. Taxonomy (GTDB): domain Bacteria; phylum Bacillota; class Clostridia; order Oscillospirales; family Ruminococcaceae; genus RGIG4694. Next base: position 10,898 of record CAZCUQ010000020.1, read on the forward strand.
AAGTCCCGGAGTATCTATGATATCGACGTGATTTTTGCAGAATTCGGTATCGTAGTAAACGGTAGCTTCGCGAACCTTTTCAGCCATTTTTTCCGATTCGTAGGAAAGCTTGGTAACGTAATCGGCAAGATGTTCGATATCGACTCTTTCCGTTCTGCCGTCCTTGAATTCCACCATTACGTAAGGCTCGTCGCTGTAGGTAACGCGGTTAAGGGTAGCGGTGGCGGGAAGAACGTCCGCGGGAAGGACCTCCTGCCCCAGAAGCGCGTTTATCAGCGTGCTTTTTCCGCGTTTGAACTCACCCACGATAGCGACTTCGAAGCGTTCCTTTGCGTTTTTTTCAACAGTATCGGAAATAGACTTTGCAGTATTATCAAGCCCCAGATCGCTGCAGTATTCTTTCAGCTGATCGAGATTTTCCGACAGCTCGTTCATCATCTCGCGGAAGGATGAATAGCTGCTGATATTGACGGAAGCAGTCCCCGTGCCGACCGCAGAAGCAGAATTATTTTCCATTATCTGTCCTCCTGTTCAGATTCTATATAAATCCGTAATTACTCCCCGCCGACTGCGAAGCGTCCGCGACAGGGAGCAGGAAAATATCCCATACTTATAATATATCCTATTATAGTATATCATATTTTCAGCCTGTTCGTCAATAAAACGAGGTTGTATCCAATGACAAATAATCTTCAAAGAATTTGGGCAATAATAATAAAAATGAGCAAAATCGGTTCTGAGAAGAGGCAAAAAGGTTACAAAGAAATTACATTTTTCTCTGTTTTACCGGCTCCGCTTTTTGTTTCGGGACAGATATCATTTGCTGTTCGTCCGCGAAACAAAAGTAAAAACCGGTTTCTCCGAAAAAACGGAAACAAACATATTCGCGTTTGTTTCCGTTTTTTTTCTGTTATTTCATCAGATTCTCGATATCGTCTATCAGCGATCCCGTATTTGCCGCAAAGATATTGTCCGCAAACAATACGTCCGTCGCTCCCACATCGTTTATATATGTCAGAGCGTTTTTGCCGAAATATCTTATATCTATGATATATATCTCGTCAAAGTTGCTTACAAAATACGGCGAAAGGGCGTTCCCGTAGGAATCCTTGAAGATCACGAGTTTTCTTCCGCTGTCCGCGTTTGTCGTGACCTTGATGTGCATATTGTCTCCGCCGAGAAACAGTCCGTACATATTGCCGCCCTCGGCGTATTCGTGGAAAAGAAGCGTGGGACCCAGATCGCGCATGGTTTTTCCGTCGTAGCCGTAAGCGCTGTATTCTTCGGGAGGAATATAGTAATTGAACGTTTCGGGGGATTCAGTGAATATTTTGTCGCCCGTGTAATTATAGAGCGAACCGATAAAATCCTCCTTGCTTCGTTTTTCATATTCATCGATCGAGTGATACTCAAGACCCGCCGCATCGCAGAACGCTGTGTATCCGTAGTATGCTCCGAGTCCCGTCCAGTGATGGTCGGAGCGAAAATATATATATTCGTCGGTGTGAGCTTCAAGCGCGGAATATGCGTCAACTCTTATAACGTCCTCGGAAAGATTGCTGTATATATAGTCGATTGCGTCTTTTTCCGAAGCGCTGTAGTCGGAAAACTTCTTCGGAAGATAAAACTCCGCCGATGTGGGAATTACCATCGCATAGACGCTTATATTTTCGGGAAGAGCCTCCCTGTAGGAATTTATGACCTCGGCATAATGAAGTCCTTCGGGATCGTTTCCGCCGTAAAGCATTATTCCCGCCTGTTCGCCGTACATTTTTATGCCGTTTGTTATGATGCCGTTATTCAGGAAGTCACTGATGTTTCCTTCAAATTTTTCTTCCTCGGTCGTTGTTTCGGAAGAGTTTTCCGTTTGGGGAGGAAATGTCACATTTTCGCTGTCCGTTTCGCTGTCCGTCTGAGGAATTTCCGTCAGCGAGGGTATTTCCTCCGCAGTCGTAGTTATCACGGAGTAATCTTCCGTTTTGTTTTTGTCGGTTACCGCCGAAACATTTCCGTAAAATTTCGGTGAAACGGATATCCCGCGCAGCGCTTCGAGAGAGGAAGACGCCTCTACGAGAGCGTCTCTGTGCGGTATGGTATCGGTGTAGTATTTATCGAGAGCATCTGCGAATTCCCCGCTGAAATAGGACGATACGGTAAGTTCGGGAAATTCGGCGAGCTTTCGCTTTTCCGTTTCGGAGATTTCGCTGCGCTCGGAAAAGTTTATAAATATCGTTCCCGCGGCAAAAACCGTGATGTACACAGCGGCGGCCGCAATTTTCGCGGGACTTGATTTTGCGTTCTTTTCGTTATTTTTTTCCTTTTCGGGAGGAGAATTTTTAAATCTGTTTTTCGGCATATGCTCTCCTTATCAGAATCTGAAATACAAAAACGGATTGTAGCTTGTCTGCTTTACGAGAAACAGGCAGGAAACAACAAATACGGCAAGCACTGCCGCTGCTTTTAAAACGTTAAAGACAACGGCTCCCGCCGCCGATCTTTCCGACAACTTTTCTCCCGCCGCGCAAAGCTTCGGATAAACGGGACAGGAAAGGATCACAGCGGCGATTATTACGAAAACGATCCCCTCAAGGCGGCTCGCCGTGAGAGCATCGGACAACGCCGCACCGCCTCCGAACATTGTTTTTAACACCGCGCCTGTTTTCGTGATGTCCTCAAAGTAAAATATAAGCCACCCGAACGCCGCGGCAAGCAGCAGATACAAATGAGAGAAAAATGAGGGAATCTTCTTCAGAAAATCTCCTATGAAGAATTTTTCCAGCGTTACAAGTATTCCGAAATACGCTCCCCATATCACGAAATTCCATGCCGCGCCGTGCCACAGACCCGTGAGGAGCCAGACGACGGCAAGATTCACCGCCATATGACGGCGGTTTCCGCCCATGGGAATATATACATAGTCCCTGAAAAAGCTTCCCATTGATATGTGCCATCTTCTCCAGAATTCGGACGCGCTTCGCGAGATGTACGGGTAATTGAAGTTTTCAACGAGCGTAAATCCAAACATTTTTCCAAGCCCTATCGCCATATCGGAATAACCCGAAAAATCAAAATATATCTGTAACGAGTAGAGCAGAACTCCGCTCCACGCGGCAAGCACGGAATCGGGAGCAATATCGAAATCAAGAAAGCCGCTTGCCGCTTCGCCGACGCAGTTAGCTATTATAACTTTCTTTCCGAGACCAAGCGCAAAACGTTCAAAGCCGTCGGACAGGCTTTCGGCGGTGGTTTTTCTGTTTTCGAGCTGTTCGGATATATCCGTGTAGCGCACGATGGGACCCGCCACAAGCTGGAAAAACATGGATACGTACAGAAGAAAATCCGCGAAATTATGCTGTACTTTCGCTTTTCCCCGATATACGTCAACGGTGTAGGAAATCGTCTGAAAGCTGTAAAAGGATATCCCTATGGGCGGCGAAAATCCCGGAACGTTCAGCCCGAGACCAAACCATGAATTGAGATTTGTGACAAAAAAAGCTCCGTATTTGAAAACCGCAAGCGCTCCGATATTGAATACAAGGGAAAAAACCACGCCGAGTACGGCGGTTTTTTTCCCTTTGCGGCGTTCTATGAACAGACCGTTGAAGTAATCAACGACAGAACTTAATATAAGAAGAATTACCCAGATCGGTTCCCCGAAGGAATAAAACAGAAGAGAAAACAGTATAAGAACTCCGTTTTTCCATTTTTTGCCGTCAATAGCATAGTAAAGCCACAGACAGACAGGAAGAAACAGGAATATGAACAAAAGGTCGGAAAAAACCAAATTACAGCAGCTCCCAATAATTTATAAATGCCTTTATCGAATAAGTCATAATATAATATTATCACAAATATTCCATTTATTCAATCGGATAATTAGACAAAATTTTATCATTTTCGGCAATAAATTATAGTAACAGGCAGTCCGCCGCCAAAGACCGGGCAGCCGCGCTCATTATAAAAACAATTGCCGAAAACACCCCAAAGAAAAATATTCTCGCAAAGCTATTGATATTTTTGCGAAAATGTGATATAATGGTTTAAAATCCAAAATAAGGAGACATTTCTATGCTTACGGCATTTCAATGCGCCGATATCCTCCTGCCGCGTGACGCGGATATGACAAAATGGTCGGTGATCGCGTGCGATCAGTATACCTCCGAACCCGAATACTGGAGAGATACGGAAAAAATTGTCGGTGACAGCCCCTCGTCACTTCGACTTATACTTCCCGAATGCTGCCTCGGCAAAGACGGGGAAGACGAAAAAATAAAAAATATCCGCGAGAATATGAAAAAATATCTTTCGGAAAATGTTTTCGAGGAATATAAAAATTCCTTGATATACGTTGAAAGAGAAACCTCCAACGGCGTAAGACAGGGAATCGTGGGAAAAATCGACCTGGAGGAATATGATTACTCAAAGGGCAGCTCATCTGCCGTCAGAGCTACCGAAGCAACCGTTAAGGAACGTATCCCTCCGAGAATAAAAATACGCAACGGAGCCGCTCTGGAGCTTCCGCATATCATGATACTCATAGACGACTCCGAAAAAACCGTCATCGAACCTCTCCTTGAAAAAAAGCGGAGCATGAAAAAGCTTTACGATTTCGAGCTTATGCAAAACGGCGGAAATATAAAAGGATATCTTCTGAATGAAGGGGATATCTCTGCGGTCGACAGGGCACTTGCCGCTCTTGCGGACCCAGAAGCGTTCGGGAAAAAATATAATACCGATTCCGCTCCCCTCGTTTTCGCGGTGGGTGACGGAAATCATTCCCTCGCAACGGCTAAGGAATATTACGAAAGCTTAAAAAGACAAAACCCCGATAAAGATATGTCCTCACACCCCGCAAGATACGCTCTGTGCGAGATAGTTAATCTTCACAGCGAGGCTCTTCGGTTTGAGGCTATACACAGAATAGTCACTGACGTAAATGCCGATGAACTTCTCGAAAAAATGAAAGCCTCCCTGAAACTCTCCGAAACGGAAAAGTCGAATCAGAAAATAACGGCGGTCGTCAAAGGGAAAAGAAAGGATTACTATATTCATAATCCCTCTTCAAATCTCACCGCAGGCTCTCTCCAGAATTTTCTCGACGAAAATAAATGCACTGTCGATTATATCCACGGAGAAAACGTTACGGAAAAGCTTTCAATGAATGAAAACTCCGTGGGATTTATTCTTCCCCGCATGAAAAAAAGCGAACTGTTCCCCGCGGTAATAAAGGACGGCGCTCTTCCGAGAAAAACTTTTTCCATGGGTCACGCGGACGACAAGAGATTCTACACCGAAGCAAGAAAAATATAAAGGAGAATTTTTATGCTTGAAAACGCAATAACTGACAGCGGAAAAAAAGAAGATTATAAGGATATGACCAAATTCCTCGCGGACAGTCTTTATAAGCTCCAGCTGAAAATAAAAGAAAAAAAACTGCCCGTAATTATTGTGTTCGAGGGATGGGGAGCTTCCGGCAAAGGCTCTCTCATAGCGGAAACGATAAAAACCCTCGACCCGCGTTTTTTTAAGGTATATTCCACTCTCTCCGCTTCCGACGACGAAAAGAGATTCCCCCTTATGAAGCGCTTCTGGCTCAATATACCCGAAAGAGGAAAAATGGCTATAATGGACAGAAGCTGGTACAGGGAACTTGCCATCGCAAAGCTTGAGGATAATATCTCCGAAGACGAGTATATCAGAAGAGTGGAATCGGTCAATATATTTGAAAGACAGCTCACCGATGACGGCTATCTTATTATCAAATTCTTCCTGCATATCTCAAGGAGCGAACAGAAAAAACGCTTCGGAAAGCTTAAAGAAGACGATGCCACAAAGTGGAGAGTTACCGGTACCGATAAAATGCGAAACAAAAACTATGACGTATATTACAAGCAGTTCGATGATATGCTCACACGAACGAATACCGAATACGCCCACTGGAAGATAATAGATACCACGGACAAGCAGTTTACACGTTTTCAGGTATTCAATATCCTTGTAAGCCAGATCACCAACGCCGTCAATTCCGAAACGCATTACCCGTCTCCCGTGGATGTAAGCAGTATGTTCACCTTAAAGAAAATGCCGCTGCTTTCCGAGGTGGATTTATCGGGAAAAACAGTAAAGGAATCAAAATATCCCGAAGAACTGAAAAAACGTCAAAAGGAGCTTGCAAAGCTTCACAGCAGGATATATCAGAGAAAAATACCCGCTGTCATTCTTTTCGAGGGCTGGGACGCCGCAGGCAAGGGCGGCGCCATAAAGAGAATGGGTTCCGCACTCGACCCGCGGGGATATGAGGCAGTCCCGATATCCGCTCCCGACAAGGCGGAGCTTTCCCACCATTATTTATGGCGCTTCTGGAAAGCTCTCCCCAAAACGGGACATATCACTATCTTCGACAGAACATGGTACGGACGCGTTATGGTCGAAAAAATAGAGGGCTTTACTCCCCCCGAACGCTGTGCGATGGCATATAGGGAGATCAACGAGTTTGAACGCGAGCTTACCCGTTCGGGAATCATCGTTATCAAAATGTGGCTGCAGATCGATAAGGATGAACAGGAAAAACGCTTCAGCGACAGAATGAACAATCCCGAAAAACAGTGGAAAATAACCGACGAGGACTGGCGCAACCGGGCAAAATGGGACGAATACGAAAGTGCCGTGAACGATATGATAAAAAATACATCTACGGATTTCGCGCCGTGGAATATAATCGAGGCAAACGATAAATTATTTGCGCGGATAAAGGCTCTCGATATCGTGATAAACGCTCTCGGAAACGCTCTGAAGGAAGATAAAAAATCAGACGAAAAGAAAAAATAAAACTGCGGAAACGCTCGCGAAAGCGCGCGTTTCCGCAGTTTCGAGGCGAAACGTCCGCAAAAATATCCAATTTAACGAAAGGGATAATAAAATGAATAAAAAAGAAATAGCTGAAATAAAGAAAAATTTTAACGGAGAAAGCGGTCTTTTTACGCTTAACCGCGTTCTCATGTGCTGCGTTGATACCGAAGGAGAAATCAAATGTTTGCAGAACAAATCATTTGCGGAACTTTCGGACGATGAGTGCGAGGTGCTTTACGAATCGCTGAAAAAAACTCTCAGCGGTACTCTCGGAAAAAATCTCACCGAATACGCTTTTCCGAATGTTTCGTATGAGGACGGCGGAGCGGAGAATATTCTCTACGAAACGGTCAAAACTAAGCTTGAGGACGAAAATATCGTAAATAAGCTTGCCGGAAGAATCGGAAAGACATATCGTACCGATACCGTATACTGCGCTATTATCGCTCACTGTACATACAGCGTTATGACAAAGACCAAAAACGATGATTTTTCGGGAGAGGGAGAAAATGTCTATAATTTTGTGATCGCGGCGTTCTGCCCGATGAGTACGAATACCGACGGACTTTTCTACAACTCCGAAACAAACGGGATCGAAAAGAAAGCCAATACCGATCTTATCATCGGCAAGGCTCCCGCTGACGGATTTTTATATCCCGTATTCAGTGACCGCGCTCCCGATATAAATCACGTCATGATATACACGAAAACGCCGAAAAAGCCGAATCTCACTCTCATTGAGGATCTTCTTGACTGCGAGTTTATCATGACCGCCGAAAGCGAAAAGGAAAAATTTCACGATGTTCTGTCAAATGTCGTGGGCGATGAGCTTGACATGAATATCATCACAAAAGTGAACGAGGGAATAAACGATGTTATAAATCAAAACCGTGCGGAAACCTCTCCCGTGAAGATAGATTCGTCAAGACTTAAAGATATACTTTTCGACGCGGGAGTCAGCGATGAAAAGCTCTCAAGATTAAAGGAAATATACGATACTTTCACAGATGAAGACAGCAAGGGCTTTACCGCCGTTAATATAGTCGATAACAAAACGGTGGTAAGCACTCCCGATATCACCGTAAACGTCGGAAAGGACGCGGCGGAAAAAGTCAGAACGGGTTTCTTCGGCGGAAAAAAATGCCTTATTATCGACCTTGAAGACGCCGCTGTGAAAGTAAACGGAATCGAGACTGCCGAAATAAAAGAGGAAGTAATATCTGATGGATGATAACCGACCCGAAATAAAGGATACGGAAAATTTACCCGAAACGGAGCTTAACGAGGACGGCGTTCCGAGACCCGCTCCCGACCCGAAAAACGGACTTTATACAGTTATTTCGCTTCTGCTGTTCGCGGCTTTATATATAGGCGGAAAACTCATAAGCGAGAATTTTTTCTTGCCGTACACGGTAACTTTGACGGAATTTTCCGAGCGAAGCGCACAGATACTTGACTCTGAAGCTTCGGAAATAATACCGGAAACCGCCGAGCTTTCCTATGCGAGGCTTTCTTACGGCACTGATGACAACAGATTGTATTTAAGATACGATCTTTCCGCAAGAGAGGAATATGAAAATTATCTTCTTTCGGAAAGCTTCATAACCGAAAATCCCAATGGAGAGGAAAGTGCCGAGGAGAGGATCTCGGTTTTCAGAAACGAATATTCCGACCTTGACTATGTGTACGGTAATATTTACGCAAGCGCAAAGTATCCCGATATCATTTTAAGAGTTTACGAATATGACGGCAGAGACTGCGCGGAAATAATCAAAACGAAATACGACTCCTCCGTGCGCTCCGCTTTCAAAGACGGGATAAAAATAAAATACGAAAACGATGGCGTTTTCCGTAAAAATCGGAGTGAATAAATATGCTTATTCTCGGAATAGAATCATCCTGCGACGAAACAGCCGCCGCTGTCGTCAAAGACGGACGGGAGATACTTTCCAACGTTGTTTCCACACAGATAGAGGAACATAAAAAATACGGCGGAGTCGTTCCCGAAATCGCTTCAAGACGGCACTGCGAGAATATCTGCGGAGTCGTGAGAAAAGCTCTTTCGGACGCTTCTCTTACGGTACATGACGCGGACGCGATAGCTGTGACGTATGCTCCGGGACTTATCGGAGCGCTTCTTGTGGGAGTTTCTTTCGCGAAGGGTCTTGCGCTTTCGGCGGGGAAACCGCTTATTCCCGTTCATCATATCGCGGGACATATTGCGGCGAATTATCTCACATATCCCGATCTTACTCCTCCGTATCTCTGTCTTATCGTGAGCGGAGGACACTCCCAGATAGTTGAGGTGCTTGACTACACAAAATTCAGAATAATCGGAAAGACCCGCGACGACGCGGCCGGAGAAGCCTTCGACAAGGCGGCGAGAGTTCTTGGGTTCTGCTATCCCGGAGGCGTTTGGATAGATAACGCCGCCAAAAAAGGAAATCCTTTTGCATATGAGCTTCCTCACCCGAAAGTAACGGGGAGCGAATATGATTTTTCCTTTTCGGGACTTAAAACAGCGGTGATAAATATCGTCCGCAACGCAGAGCAGAAAGGCATCCAAATAAACAAAAACGATATGGCGGCTTCGTTTCAGAGAACCATATCCGAGATACTTGTCGGGAAAACGATAAATGCCGCAAAGGAATTTCACTACAATAAAATCGCCGCGGCAGGCGGAGTCTCCGCAAATTCGGGAGTGAGAGAACGCCTTGAAAAGGAATGTCTCGGTCACGGATATGAATTATATCTGCCGAAGCTTTCCTACTGCGGGGACAACGGCGCTATGATAGCGTCGGCGGGATATTTTGATTTTCTCGCGGGGAAAAGAGCGGACATGAGCCTTAACGCCTACGCTACCATGGCTATGGACAATGAAACAGTAAATTAGCAAAGAAGCGGGAAAATATTGCTTCCTTGCTTTTTTATATCGGAATTTGCAGACTTTTAAATCTGCAAATTCACTTTTTATGAAAAATTAACGTAAATTGTGTCTGAATAACAGATTTTTGCAGGATATTGTAAAAAATCCTGCAAAAGGTATTGACAAGTTTTTTTCATTATGATATAATGTACCTGTAGTCAAAAACAGCAAAGGTTTTGAACGGGAGGCGGAAAAATGAGCGAAAAGCTTCTTATTTTATCGGCAAACGATGAAACTGCCGCGACACTTGCCGATATGCTTTCCGAAATTTTGGAAAAAATCGGATCGGACGGCATATCCGTTTCAAAAAACGGCGGAAGCGTCAGGGATAAATTTAAAAAAAATACTCCCTGCGAGTACGGAATGGTCATTGTTTCTCCCCCGCTTGAGGACGAATACGGATTGTCTGCGGTCGAATATATCGCGGAAAATTCCGACGCGGCTATAATTATTATGGTTTCGCAGAAAAACGCCGAGGCGGTCTTTAATAAAATAAGCGAAACGGGAGCTATCGTTCTTCCGAAGCCTGTAAATAAGATCTCTCTCTTTCAGACGGTAAACTTTATGTCGGCTGAAAGAAAACGCCGTAAAGCCGCAAGAGAAAAATATTCCGCGCTTTCCGAAAAGCTCGCCGAGACAAAAATAATCGACCGCGCAAAATGCGTGCTTGTGGAATATCTGAGACTTTCCGAGGCGGAGGCTCACAGGCATATGCAAAAGCAGGCAATGGATATGAGACAGCCTCTTATTACGGTGGCTGAGGATATTCTCAAAAATTACGAGTATCTCGAATGATGGAGAAATGTATTATGAAATTTACAAAAATGCAGGGTACCGGCAATGATTACGTTTATGTAAACTGCTTTGAGGAAACTGTAAAAAACCCGGAAAAAGTATCCGTTTTCATAAGCGACAGGCATTTCGGCATAGGCTCCGACGGACTTATACTTATCATGCCGTCCGAAAAGGCGGATTTTCGCATGAGAATGTTCAACGCCGACGGCAGCGAGGGGATAATGTGCGGAAACGGGACCAGATGTATAGGAAAATACGTCTACGATAACGGTCTTACGGATAAAACGGAAATAACTCTCGAAACTCTCGGAGGAATAAAAAAGCTCACTCTTTTCCCCGAAAACGGCAAGGTCAAAACCGTTCTCGTCAATATGGGAAAAGCAATTTTAGATCCGCACAAAATTCCCATGAACGCCGACGGAGATGATTTCATCGGCAGGGAAACGGACGTCTGCGGAGAAAAATATCATATCACCGCCGTTTCCATGGGAAATCCCCATGCGGTTATTTTTAAAAATAATATTGATTCGCTCCCGCTTGAAAAAATCGGCCCCGATTTTGAAAATCACCCGCTTTTCCCCGAAAGAGTCAATACGGAGTTTATTGAGATAATCGACAGGACTCATCTTAAAATGCGGGTGTGGGAACGCGGTTCGGGCGAAACATGGGCCTGCGGAACGGGAGCGTGTGCGTCCGCAGCCGCGGCTTGTCTCAATAACATATGCGACAGAGATACGGAAATTACCGTTTCGCTCCGCGGAGGGGATCTGTTCATTACATACAGATCGGACGGCACTGTCCTTATGCGAGGACCTGCCGAAAAGGTATTTGACGGCGAAATAGATCTGCCGGAAATAGAATGACCCGAAAGGAAGTTATAAAAAATGGCTTGCATAAATGAAAATTTTCTGAAGCTTGAAAAAAATTATCTGTTTATCGATATCGCGAAAAAAATAAAAGCGTTTTCGGAGAAAAATCCCGAAAAGGCAAAAAACATCATCAGAATGGGTATAGGAGACGTTACGCTCCCTCTTCCTCCCGCAGTAACGGAAGCTATGAAAAAAGCCGCCGATGAAATGGGTGTAAAGGAAACCTTTCGCGGCTATGAGGACAGCGGCGCGGGATATGATTTTCTCCGCGAGGCGGTATCGCGCTATTACGGTTCCTTTAACGCAAAAGTTCCTCCGGAATATATCAGAATAAACGACGGCGCAAAATCCGACTGCGGAAACATCACCGACATTTTTTCGGAGGGAAACACCGTTCTGATAACCGACCCCGCATACCCCGTTTACGTTGATTCAAACAAAATGAGCGGAAGACGGATAATATACGCCGATTCAAATGAGAAAAACGGTTTTAAGGCAATGCCCGACAAAAACGTTGACGCGGACATTATTTATCTTTGCTCGCCGAATAATCCCACAGGCTCCGCATATACCTATGACGAACTTAAATTATGGGTGGACTATGCCCTTGAAAAAAATGCGGTGATCATCTACGACAGCGCCTATGAAGCGTTTATCACCGAGGATAATATCCCGCGCTCGATATTCCTTGTAGAGGGAGCGGAAAAGTGCGCTGTTGAAATGTGTTCTCTTTCCAAGACGGCGGGCTTTACGGGAATGAGGTGCGGATATACCGTTATTTTCCCGTCTCTTACGCAGAAAGCCTCGGACGATTCGGTAATAAAGCTTGCCGATATCTGGAACAGACGCGAGGGAAGCAAATTCAACGGCGTATCATATCCCGTACAAAGAGCGGCGGAAGCTGTTTTCTCGGAGGAGGGAATGAAGCAGACAAAAGAAAATATCGCGTATTATCAGGAAAATGCACGAATCATCGGCGAGACTCTCGATTCGATAGGAATTTCATACACAGGCGGAAAGAATTCTCCGTATATCTGGCTTAAAGTTCCCTGCGGCATGGGAAGCTGGGATTTTTTCGATATGCTTTTGACAGAGATACAGGTCGTGGGAACTCCTGGAGCGGGTTTCGGAAAAAACGGAGAAGGATGGTTCAGGCTGACTTCCTTCAATACGCGCGAAAACACTGAAGAGGCTATGAAAAGAATAAAACGTATGGATAAATAACGCGATTTGTTTTCATTTTCTTTTTCGTAACCGCAGCTGAAAACAAAACGAAAAAAGAAACGAATACAAAAATATAAACGGAAACGATAAAAGCAGCCTCAAAAGAAAACTATAGTCAACGACATTAAAAATTTGACTTGAAGTCAGGCAAAAATTTGCATATATGATTTTTGCGCAGACTGAAAGCACAAATTTTAATGTC
>CAZCUQ010000021.1:0-23060 GCA_964501705.1 uncultured Ruminococcus sp.
AAATCTCATGCGGCGGCGTATTCTTATGTTGCATATCAGACAGCATATTTAAAATGTCACTTTTTTAAGGAATTTATGGCAGCTTCGCTCACTGTAAGCGACAGCGGAAAAATACCGTATTATATTTCCGAATGTGTATCAAACGGCGTGGATATTCTTCCGCCCGATATAAACGAAAGCGGCGCCGGATTTACTCCTACTCCCGACGGAATAAGGTTTTCCCTCACCGCAGCAAAGGGAATCGGCGAAAAGCTTGTAAACGCTCTGATCGAGGAACGCAGCAAAAACGGCGTATATCGTTCTCCCGAGGATTTTTGCAGAAGAGTCACAGGGTCGGATATGAACAGACGTGCCGTTGAAAGCCTTATAAAATGCGGAGCGTTTGATTCATTGCAGTATAACAGAAAGCAAATGCTTACTTTTTTTGACAAGATATTTACATTGACGTCTCAAAGCGTCAAATCAAATGTTGAAGGTCAGCTTGGTTTTTTCGGAAACGCAGCCGCCGAAGAAATATCATCGGGAATACCGCCTGTAAAAGAATTCACAAAACCCGAACTGTTGAAGATGGAGCGTGAGATACTCGGAATGTACATTTCGGGAAGTCCTGCCGATGAATTCAAGGAAATGTCACGGGCGCTCAGAATGAACGATCTGTCGGTTTATTTCGATAAGCCCGAAAATACTCCCGTAAATCTTATCTGCATAGTTTCGGGCGTAAAGAAGCACAGCACCGCAAAGGGCGCGGATATGGCGTTTGTAAAGATCTCGGACGGAAGTCTCGAAGCGGAGGTCATTGTATTTCCAAGCATTTACTCGGTATGCAGAGATATTCTCACGGAAGATTCTATTGTTGCTCTTTCGGGAAAAATATCAAAAGACACGGAAAAAGACTCGATGAAGATAATCGCCGAGGGCATGATCTCCGCGGAAATATTTATGAAGCAAGTCAAAGCGGAAAACAGAAATTCACTGTTTCTTCGCTGCAAAAGCACCGATTCGGAAAAAATCGAAAAAGCCGCGGAAATATGCAGATCTCACAGCGGGAGAAACCCGGTCATATTTTATTTTGAGGATCTGAAAAGAAAAACCGCAAATAAAAGAATTACCGGAGTTTGTCTTTCCGAGGAACTTTTGTCTGAGCTGAATCGGATTTTCGGAACGGAAAATACCGCAATAAAACTTCTGTGAATGAAACTCACTGAAAAATGTTCCGACAGCTTGAAAAAAACATAAAAAAAGCCTGTCCGGTATAATTTATACGAATACCGAACAGGTTCATTTTATTTTTCCGGCGATTCCCGATTATCTTCCTTTTCATCGGAAGCCTTACCCTTTCAGAAATTGGGGTAGTCAACCATATGAGACAGAATTGCAAGATTTGCCGCCGCCTCGACAACGGGAACGGCTCGTACCGCAACACAAGGATCATGTCTGCCTTTTATCGTGAGCGTTTCATTCGTCAGATTGCTGTAATCAACGGTTTCCTGCGGCTTTGCGATAGAGGGAGTCGGCTTGAATGCCACGCGGAAAATTATCGGCATACCGCTTGAAATACCGCCGAGAATACCTCCGTGATGATTGGTTTTCGTCAGAATATGTCCTTTATCGTTCACGTAAAATTCATCGTTATTCTGACTTCCGAGCATTTTTACCGCATTGAAGCCTGCGCCGAATTCTATTCCCTTAACGGCGGGAATTCCGAAAATAAGCTGAGATATAGTGTTTTCAAGACCGTCGAACATGGGCGAGCCTATCCCCGCAGGAACATTTGTAACGATACATTCCACAACGCCGCCCACACTGTCAAGGCTTTCGCTTGCGAGAAGGATATCATCCTTCATTTTCTGACCTTTTTATCGTTTATAGTGGGAAAATTCTTATGCCTTAAAGAAATAATGAGATCTCTGTCAACTCCCAGAGGGTCAAACATCGCATCCTTGATATTATGAACCTGAGCGATATGAGTTCCCGTGTAAATACCCCTGCGTTCCAATATCTGACCGCATACAGCTCCCGCGAAAGTAATGGGCGCGGTAAGTCTTCCCGAGAAATGTCCGCCTCCCCTTACATCGTTAAAGCCCCTGTATCTTAATGCGCCGGTATAATCTGCATGACCGGGGCGCGCAAGGTGACTGATATTTCCGTAATCCTGCGAATGAGTATCGGTATTGTTTATAAATGCGGCAAGAGGCGTTCCTGTAGTTCTTCCGTTTAACATTCCCGACATGATATTCGGCATATCTTTTTCGCTTCTTGAGGTAGTTGTGCCGTCTTTTTTGGGGGCGCGTCTTGCCATGAATTCTCTTATCTGCGTAACGTCCAAAGGTTCCCCTGCGGGAAGATTATCAATTACAACGCCGATTGCAGGTCCGTGAGATTCTCCGAATACAGAAATTGAAATATTATGGTTCCAAAATGATGACATAGATAGAATCCCCTTCCTCTTTATTCGCTGAAAGTAACCTCGCCGCCAAGTCTCTTGAAATCATCAAAAAAAGCGGGATAGCTTTTTTCAACAGCCTCGCAGCCGAGAATGGTCACGGGAGAATCGGATTTTGTTGCGGCGATCGCCGCTGACATTGCGATCCTGTGGTCACCGCACGCATCTATCGTTCCTCCCGTAAAATGCTTTATCGGGTAAATCGTGAGACTGTCCTCCCCTGCTTCGACTTGTCCTCCTATAGCGTTCAAAGCGTTAGCAATGGCAGTAAGCCTGTCGCTTTCCTTTATTCTGAGTCTTGCGGCGTTGGTTATTCTGCTGATACCGTCCGTAAAACAGCCGAGAACAGTAAGTATAGGAACAAGATCGGGATAATTTCCCACATCGACCGAAAACGGATTCAGGCTTCTGGTAATGTTGACGATCTCTCTGTCGCCCTGAACGCTGTTTTCCTCGTTCAGATTATTTATCGTTATCACGGATCCCAAAGCATTTGCTGTGAAATAAAACGCTGCCTGCGAGTAATCTCCCTCAACGGTGAGATTAACGGGAGAATAAAACTGTCCGCCTTTTATAAGGTAAGCGGGATAATCCTCAATGGACAGCTCTCTTACGTCAACTCCGAATGATTTTAAGGTTGAAACGGTCATATCCGCATAAGGCTTGGACTGCAAAGGAGAAGTAAGCTTGATTATACTGTCCTCTTTGCAAAGAGGAAGAGCGAAAAGAAGTCCGGTAATAAACTGCGAAGAAATGTCGCCCTCGATATTGAATTCGCCGCCGTGAAGCTTTCCGCTGATACCAAACGGCATTGTACCGTTATAGTCGAAATCCGCGCCTTTGCCCTTGAATTCGCGTACAAAAGGCGTAATAGGTCTTTCGGGAAGCTTTCCTCTTCCTCTGAAAACCGTTTTCGTACCGAGAGCGGCAGCTATGGGAATAATAAACCGCAGTGTCGAGCCGCTTTCAGCGCAGTCTATATCGGCAGATGAGGGACGTTTGGACGAGCCGAAAATTCCCTTAACGGTGATATCCGTGTCTTTCCTTGAAATATCCGCGCCGAGAGCCTTCATAGCGTTTACGGTGGCGGTTATATCCTTTGAATCTGTCACGTTGCTGATGACCGATGTACCGCCCGAAAGCGCGGAGGCAATAACAAATCTGTGCGATAAGCTTTTTGAAGACGGAGCGTTTACTATTCCCTGTAATTTACACGGAAAAATTTTAGCGTTCATGTGAACTATCCTTTCAGTTTCTTTATTCACAGTTTAAAAACATCGCTGTTGTTTTACGGACAAGGCTAAAAAATCAGGAAAAAAATCCGGCAAACTCCTCTACAGGCATTTTAACGGTGTGTGAAACTCCGCATTCTTCGCATATTACTATGCTGATACTGCCGCCCATTCTTTTTTTATCGTTAAGGCAGGCTCCGATAAGCTCCGTAAGAGGAATATCAGTTTCAAACGGAAGCTCATATTTTCCGAGACAACTGACAAGCTTTTCGTATGTACCCTTACGGCACATATTTTTTCTTTCGGCAATTTGCGTAAGCTTTGCCATTCCCATTGAAACAGCGCGTCCGTGAGAGATACCCGTAAAATTATAATACTGCTCGATGGAATGACCGAGAGTATGTCCGAAATTAAGCAGCATTCTCTCACCCTTGTCAAATTCATCCGCTTCCACCACATCTCTTTTTATGGAGACGCAGCGTGCGACTATATCATCAAGGATATTTTTCACGGAAGAAATATTGTTTTCGGAAAGGATATCGAAAAGCTCCTTTGATTTTATCATTCCGTACTTAACAACTTCTCCCATACCATCAACGAAGAAATCCCCGCTGAGTGTATCAAGGGTATCGACATCGGCAAGAACAAGCTTTGGCTGCTTGAAAGCTCCCACAAGGTTTTTCCCGCACGGAAGATCTATAGCCGTTTTCCCTCCGACAGAGGAATCTACCTGCGCAAGGAGAGAAGTCGGTATCTGAATATAATCAAGTCCGCGCAGATATGTTGCCGCGGCATATCCCGCCATATCGCCCGTTACGCCTCCGCCCAGAGCGGCGATACAGTCTGCTCTTGTAATATGATTTTCGGAAAGAAACATATATAAATCGTTTAAAATCGAACTGCATTTTGAAGCCTCACCGTGCGGAAAGACAAATCTGCACACGGAAAAGCCCTCTTTTTCGAGAGATTTTATAACGATGTCTCCATATAATTTATTTACGTTGTCATCAGTCACAACGGCGAATTTTTTTGCTGCCGTGACTTTTTTTGAATAAGCGCCCAAGTCGCGAAGTATTCCCGAACCGATAATAACATCATATTTTTGAGAAGCGTTTACAGTTACCTTTTTCATTTTTTCACCCGAAATTCTCTTATTCTATTTCTATAACACAGTCGGGAAGATGCTCCGAAAGGGAATCGTCCTGTGTTCCGATATTGCTGATATACAGTTTTTTCAGTCCCGTAAGATTATAAAGCGGCTCTGTATTATTTATCGGATTTCCCGAAAGCTTCAGCCAGCCGAGATTTTTCATTTCTCCGATAACCTCAATGTCCGAAATATTATTGTTGTCAGCGTAGATCTCCGTAATATCGAGCATCTGCCACAGCGGAGAAATATCCGAAACATTGTTGTTCTGAAAATGGAGTCTGTACATTTTTGTCATGTTTGAAAGAGGCGAGAGATCTTCGATCCGATTGTCGTTGATTTTTAAAAGTTTCATATCTTTCATATCCGAAAGAGCGGAGATATCGGATATATTGTTTTTGGAAATATCAAGATTTGTAAGCTTTGTCAGTCCCTTCAAAGGGGAAATATCGGTTATATCGTTATCTCTCAGCGCAAGAGTTTCAAGCTTTACAAGACCCGCAAGCGGCGTCAGATCGGTGATATGATTTTTGTAAACCGATAAAGTCTGAAGATTCGTCATGCCCGTCAGAGGTGTAAGATCGGTGATGTTGTTCTCGTATATCTGGAGTTCTCTCAGGTCATAGAGGTAGTGAAGCTCCGAAAGATCCTCGTCAGTAAGGTCTTTGCTATTAAGCGAAAGACTTGTGGTATCGGTAGCAATTTCAACGCCCTTGATCGTAATGGAATCGGGGCGGTCAGCCATACTCTGTTCCTTGGCGGAGACAGCGATTTTTACTGCGGGAACATCGCTGTTATTAATAAAATCCTCTTTTGACCTGGGAGTCATCTTATATGTTACGTCGCCTGCTTCCGTAACCGCAAAAGAACTTTCGGTTTCATCGGATTTTCCGTCTCCGTCGCTGTCTTTTGCACAGGAAGAAAGAATACCGGCAGCCGATACTGCAAGGCAGAAAAGAAAAATTCTTTTCAAAACTGATCTTGATTTCAAAAAACCACACTCATTTCAACAGTATATATGCTTTTCTCCGCTATATATAAGATAAAACGCTCAAAAACAAAGTTGCCGCAAGTTTTCCGGAATGTGCGGGAATTTGCATTGGCGGGGAAAGCATAACAGCACTTATATTAACATTATATACTAATTTGGAGAATATGTCAAGAGATTTGTTTTTATTTTGTAGATTTTTTCAAAAAAAGCGTGCTTATCGGACAACTTTTGCGGAAAATAACAGTAAAATGCGTATCACGGCATTATACAAAAAAGACGAAGAAACATCAGTTTCTCCGTCAGGAAATCATTTGTTGAGGTAAGAGATAAAATCGGAGAAAAAGCTTATTCCCTCAGGGGTATATTTGTATACTCCCGCGTCCTCAAGTACGTTCATAAAGACTTTTCCTACCTCGTCTTTGATGACATCTTTGATATTTTCCGAATTGATCTCCCGTTTTGAAGTGAAATCCTCAGCCCACTGCGCGTGCTTTGAGATTAATTCATCGTCTTTGACGGCGCCCGCGCCCTTTGAAAGAATAACCTCCTCAAGTCTTGCAAGCTCGGCTTTAAGCCTTGAGGGAAGAACCGCAAGTCCCATGACTTCGATAAGTCCGATATTTTCCTTTTTAATGTGATGAAGCTTTGCGTGAGGATGAAATACTCCGAGAGGATGTTCTTCTGTTGTGATATTGTTTCTGAGTACCAGATCAAGCTCATATTTTCCGTTTTTTAGCCTTGCAATGGGAGTAATCGTGTTGTGAGGTTCCCCGTTTGTTTCGGCGAAAACAAACGCTTTTTCGTCGGTATATCCTCTCCACTTAGAGAGAATGTGATCCGCAAGATCGCAGAGACGATTATTATCCGAGCTTCTGATCCTTATTACGGACATCGGCCATTTCACCCTGCCCGCTTCGACGTCTTCAAAGCCTTTTATGACGTATTTTTCTTCGATCTCCGCTCTTTCGAGAGGAAACTCGTAGCAGCCGCCCTGAAAATGCTCATGACTTAGAATTGAGCCTCCTACAATGGGAAGATCCGCATTTGAACCGAGAAAATAATGCGGGAATTGCTCTATAAAATCAAAAAGCTTTCTGAAAGCGGATTTGTCTATGACCATGGGCGTGTGTTCACAGTTGAAAACAATGCAGTGCTCATTATAATAAACATACGGCGAATACTGGAGCGCCCACCTTGAATTATTTATATTCAAAGGGATTATACGGTGATTTTCTCTTGCAGGGTGATTCATTCTTCCCGCATAACCGACATTTTCCTCGCAGAGCATACATTTCGGATAGCCCGACGAAACGGCGTTTTTAGCGGCGGCAATAGCTTTCGGATCCTTTTCCGGCTTGGAAAGATTTATTGTTATGTCGATATCTCCGTACTTCGTGGAAGTTTTCCATTTTATATCTTTTTTGATACGGTAACGTCTTATGTAATCCGTGTCTTTGCTGAATTTATAAAAATAATCCGCAGCGGCTTTCGGAGAGACGGCATATTTATTCTTGAATTCCCTTATAACCTCCGACGGGCGCGGAGTAAGACAGCCCATCAGCTTAGTGTCAAAGAGATCCCTTTCAACGGTATTATCTCCGACAATATGCTCTTCGCGGGCAAAGTCGAGAAGTTCTTTCAGAGTTTCTTCCAAAGGCGCACCTTTTGCTCCCGAAGGGGAATAATCGGAAAGACCCAGAACGTCAAGCAGAGAGTTTCGTGCAAATATCACATCATCGGCGGTAATAAGTCCCTTGTCGAGTCCGTAAAGCACAAGATTGTCAATGTGTTCGTAAATCATATGAAATCCTCCCAAAAATCAATGTTTGATATACTAAGATTATATCACAATTTACAAAAAAAATCAAGCTAAAAATTATCTTCTTGACAAATTTTCATTTTATGATAAAATAATAATAATAATAGTGTAGCGGACGGATTCGTTCGCATAGAGATAAATTTCGGAGACGCACACGGATATTTAACCGTTTCATTTCCGGGTGTGCGGGCAAATGCTTTTGCATTTTTCCGTACACATTTCGGTCGTGAAATAATATTAAACATTACAAGAGGTTATTGTATGAATATCAATGTGCCAAAAAGAATACTGACTGCTTTGACGGCATTCATGGTTGTATTTGCTTCAATGGTTTCATATCAGAGCGTATACGCCGATAATAATGAAATATCGGAGGCGAACAGCGTGGATTCTTCGGAATCTTCCGATAACGGCGAAACCGATGAAGGCAGCGGTACGGGTAAGGCATCGGAGAAAATCGCTGACAACGCCGCGGAAAAAGAAGATGAAAACGAACCCGTAAAGTTTTCCCTTGCTGTGACAAACGTAAGCGAGGACGGCGCATCCGATGGCAGTATAAAGGTAGTTATCGAAAACGGTTCGGAGGATGATGTTTTCCTGTGCAGCTTCAACGGGGGAAAATCATACAGCAAAATGAAAAAAAGAACCGCAACGCTGAGAAATCTCACGGAAGGCTGCTACAGCGTTTGCGTTCTTAAAAACAACAACGAAAAAACTCTTTCGGAAACAAAAACAGTCTATATTTCTTCCGATGACAGTCTTTTGCCCGTGGAAATCTCTGCGGTAAGCGCTTCGGAAAGTATATATAAAGACGGATACATAAAAATTCATATTGATAATCCCGACCGCGAGAAAAGCTATGAGGCTTCCATTGACGGCGGCGATACATGGAAGGACATCAAAGGAAACAGCGTATGCTTCAGTGATCTCGGCAGCGGCTTATACACCGTGACGGCAAGAGAAAAGGACAACGGCTCGAACGATTCCGCAGCGCTTAATGTAATTCTAAATAAGATATCATACAGTGAAAAAAGCAAGATCAAGGAAGAAGTGCCGATGATAAAACAGAATCCCGAACTTCCCACGGGCTGCGAGATTACTTCGCTTACAATGCTTCTCAGATTCTTAGGATTCGACGCCGACAAGCTTGTTCTTGCCGATGATTATCTTCCGAAGGGTGAATACAGAAATTCTGACTATCGCACGGTTTTTGTGGGAAATCCGAGAAGCTACAGCGCTTACGGATGTTTTGCGCCCGCTATCGTCAAGGCAGCCAAGGATTACATAAAAGACATGGGCGAAAGCGACAGATACAGCGTTATTGATATTACCGGATGCGGCCCCGATTCTCTTTATTCCGCCGTCGATAAGGGAAATCCCGTCATCGTCTGGGCAACCATGGATATGAAAGCCGTTGGAAAAGGCGCAAGCTGGACTGTCAAGGAAACGGGAGAAAATCTTGTTTGGACGGCTAACGAACACTGTCTGGTTCTCACAGGCTACGATGATAAAAATGTTTATGTCAACGACCCACTGAAAGGCGCCGTCTCTTATGAAAGAAAGCTTTTTGAAAAAAGATTCGGCGAAATGTATAATCAAGCGGTAATTATTCTCAAAAAATAATATTATAAAAAATCTCCGCAGATTCCGAAGTTTCTGCGGAGATTTTTTATTTCAAAGATTCAAAGCATTTTCTGATATCTTCCTTTGAAGCGAGGTCATCGCTGAACGCGGTAGCCCCTCCTGCGGCTGTTCCCAGCTTGAGAGCGTAATCAAAATCGCCCTTTTCAAAGTATCCCGCGATAAATCCCGCAAGCATAGAATCACCGGCGCCGACGGAATTCTTTACAAGTCCCTTGCATACGGAAACGTTATGAACCTTATCCTCCTCATCGACAAGCACAGCTCCCTGCTCCGCCATTGAGACGAGAACATTCCTTGCACCGAGTTCACGCATTTTTTTCGCGTAAAGAATAACATCGTTCTTTGTTTTAAGATCCTTTCCGAAGCAGGCTCCAAGCTCAAAATTGTTCGGCTTGACGAGGAAAGGCTCATATTCAAGAACATTCATAAGGAGCTTTCCCGAAGCGTCCACTACAGATCGTATTCCTTTTTTTCTTGTTATTTTGAGAATTTCCGCGTAAATATCATCGGGAAGAGATTTGGGTATACTTCCCGCAAGAACTATCATATCATCCGAATTCATTTTGTCTATCTGACAGAAAAGAGTGTCAACAGCCTCTTTGTCGATATCGGGACCAACGCAGTTAAGCTCCGTCTCGCCCGCAGATTTTATCTTCACGTTGATTCGTGTGATACCCTTTTTCAGCCTGATAAAATCCGTTTCGATACCCTTTTCGCGCACTCCCCTTTCAAGCTCGTCTCCCGTGAAGCCCGCGATAAATCCGAGAGCAACGGATCTTACTCCGAGTTCGCTCAAAATACAGGATACATTTATCCCTTTTCCGCCGTAGAAGATATCTTCATATTCGGAACGGTTCACCGCGCCGTAGATAAGCCCCTTTGAATGAACCAGATAATCAAGCGCGGGATTGAATGTAATCGTATAGATCATAGTTTATTACCCTTACCTTTCTATAAGTGATTTGACCGAATTTTTATATATTATATCGCATGGAACGGAAATTCTCCCCAAGGAAAATTTCGGATTTTCTATCTTTTTTATAAGCACATTCACAGCCTGCTCCGACATTTTTTCGGTATTTACTTCAACAGTTGTTATCTTAGGCTCGCTCACGGAAGAATAAATAGAATTATCAAAGCCCGTAACCGAGATATCTTCGGGTATCTTATACCCGAGCGAAGCAAGCTGTTTTATCAGTCTGCTTGCGGTCTGGTCGCAGTTGCAGACAAACGCTGTCGGCATATCTACGGGAAGAGCAACGTCGATAAGTCCTCCGTCTGCGCTGCGGTCGTTCAAAATATAATTTCTGCTGATAATTATCCCATGCGATATAAGAGATTTCGCATAACCCAAAAATCTGTCCTCAATACTGCTTGTAGCGCTGACATTTCCCACAAAAGCTATTTTTCTGTGACCTATTCTGAAAAGATAGTTCGTAAGGTCAAAGGACGCATAAAATCCGTCGGAGATAACACAGTCTATATCGTTTCTGTCATCGTAAAAATCAAGAAAAACCATCGGCAGACCGATGTTTCCCGCGAGAAGCGTGTACTCTCTCGAAAACGGTCCGAGAAAAATAAGTCCGTCGATCCTTTCGGGAGATAAGAGCTTCGGAAATATTTTATTTTCCTCATCGGAAACCGTAAGCGTATGAAAAAAAGCACAGTAATCGTACCCCTGAAGAAAAGCGGAAATATGCTTATAATATTTCAAATAAAACGAATCCGCGTCAATATATTTCTCCGACACGATAACTCCGATGTTTTTGGTAAATTCGCTTTTTTTTATCGCGCTCCCCCGGACGCTGCGATAATTATAGCCGATTTCATCGGCGGTCTTTCTTATTTTTTTACGAAGCTCCTCGCTCACGCCCTCTTTTCCGCCGAGAGCTTTCGAGACTGCTACGACGCTTATTCCGAGACGCGCCGCAATATCTTTCATAGTAACTTCCTTGCTCATATCAGTACAGTGACACGTCAACAAAGCCGTCAAGGAGCTGATCTATCGAAGAAAACGCGGCAGTCGCTCCCTTTGCGACTACTGTCATAGGATCATCGGCAACATAACAATTTATGCCGATCTCACGTGAGAGAAGCTTATCAAGACCGCCGAGAAGCGATCCTCCTCCGGACATCATTATGCCGTTCGAGTGGATATCTCCGACAAGTTCGGGAGGCGTATCCTCAAGAACATCTTTTACCGCCGAGGCAAATTCCTCAAGCATATCGCATATAGCCTCGTTTATCATTATATCGTTGACAATTGCTCTCGCGGGAAGTCCCGTTCGCACATGACGACCTCTTATTTCGCCGCTTATCGAGCCGTCCGGATTAAACACGTTCGCATAGGACATTTTTGCATATTCAGCTGTTTTTTCACCTATGAGGATATCGCAGTTCTGATTGACGTATTTTACGATAGCATCGTTCATTCTGTTTCCCGCGAGCTTCAAAGAGGTTTTCGCGACTATTCCGTTCATGGAAATGACAGCCACATCGGTAGTACCTCCGCCGATATCTATGACCATATTTCCTCCCGGTTTTGAGACATCCGCTCCCGAACCGAGAAGTGCCGCGAGAGGCTCTTCGATAAGATATATTTTTCTTGCTCCCGCCGCTCTTGCGGCGTCCACGACCGCACGGCTTTCAACGTCGGTTATCGATGAGGGAATACACATGATAACTCTCGGAAGGATCATCTGACGTCTCATTACCCTGTGAATGAATTCCGTTATCATACATTCGTTCATATTGTAGTCGGAGATAACGCCGTCCGACAAGGGGCGGATAACAGCTATGTAATCCGGAGTTTTCCCCGTCATTTTTTCGGCTTCAATCCCGACGGCGATAACCTCGTCGGTCTTTTTATTGAAAGCGACGACCGAGGGTTCGTTCAGGACGATTCCCTTTTTTCCCATGGAAATAAGCACATTTGCCGTTCCGAGATCAATTCCTATGTCCATTTTTGTTTCCTCTCTTTGCTAAGCTTTCTTTTGTTCACGCTCTCGCGCAGACGGCGAGAATGACCTTTTCCGCGCCTATGCTTTTCAGAATTTCAGCGCATCTGTCAAGTGTGGAGCCTGTAGTCATGATATCATCGCAGAGAATGATATTTCCTTTGATCTCAGCGTTCCGGGCTGCATTATATTCGTTTTTAACGGATATTTTTCTTTCGTCCGCGTTTCTTTTATGCTGGGATTTATTCGTATATATTTTCTCAAGAAGTTCCGTTTTCATCGGAATATTAAGTTTCTTTGAAAGATGTTCCCCGAAAAATTCCGCCTGATTATATCCTCTTTCTCTCTTATGTCTGATATTCATCGGCACGGGAACAATACAGTCGGGTTTGGGAAGCTTGTTGTCCGAAAGGATAGCTTTTGAAACACAGTGTGCGAAGATCTCTGCGGAGTTTTCGCTTCTTTTGTATTTCATGGAAAGCACTGCGTTTTTAATATATTCATTCTCATAAACGCCGCCGATTATGCAGAAATCGAAAAAATGTTGTTCCTTGCCGCACTTGCAGGCAAATTCTCCGCATCTTCGGCAGAACATTTTGTTTGCGTCAGCTATTCCCGAAAGAGAGTAACATTCATCGCAGCAGTATTTTGTCCAGTGAACGGCTTTTTGACAGAACGGACATTTATTCGGGAAGAACAGATCAAGCAAAAGCTCTTTTCTGCTGTTTTTACGAATTGAGAAGCCCTGCTCCGACATCATTTTTATCCTCGTTTCTGTCCTTCATGGACGTTTCAAGCATATAACGCAGACAGGAATATCGTTTTGTACGCCTGTTATTTGCCACCATGTTTCCTACAGCGGATTTCGTTCCGACGATTATAAGAAGCTTTTTCGCCCTTGTGACCGCCGTATATAGAAGATTGCGGTAATACAGCTTTTCAAAGCCGCCGAGAAGCGGGATAATCACCGCGTTATATTCGCTGCCCTGACTTTTGTGAACAGTCACGGCGTAGGCAAGCTCAAGCTCGGAGAGCATATCGAAGCTGTATTCCGCTATTCTCCCGTCAAAGTCTATTACGACTTTTTCTTCATTTTTTCTGACCTTTACGATAATTCCTATATCGCCGTTAAAAATACCGGTTCCTTCTTCGCCGTTTTTTTTCCAGAGAATATCGTAATTATTTTTTATCTGCATGACCTTATCGTTGTCTCTGAAAACAAAGAAGCGGCTTTTTACTTCGGATTTTCCTTTTTCACGCGGATTCAGGGTTTCCTGCAAAACCTTATTAAGCTCGCCGGTTCCCGTAACGCCTTTTCTTGACGGGCAAAGAACCTGTATATCGTCAAGCGGAGAAAAATCATATGCTTTCGGAAGTCTCTCGGAGCATAACTCTGCAATAAGCTTTACAGCTTCATTTTCGTCAAATCTTTGCAGAAAGAAAAAATCGCTGTCCTTTCTGTCAAGCACGGGATTCTGACCTTTTACTATCAAGTGAGCGTTTGTGACAATGGCGCTCTGCTTTGCCTGACGGAAAATTTCTTTAAGGCACACTGTGGGAAGCCTCCCGCATTCTATCATGTCGCCCAGAAGATTTCCCGCCCCCACGCTTGGGAGCTGATCGCTGTCACCTACCATGATAAGTCTGCATGAAAGCTTCATAGCCCGCAGCAGCGACTCGAACAGAAGAATATCCACCATGGACATTTCATCGATTATCATAACATCGCAGGAAAGAGTATTGTTTTCATTATGCTTGAATTTTGCCTCACCTGTGCTGTCAAACACAAATTCCAGCAGTCGGTGAACGGTTTTTGCGGGATATCCCGTAAGGTCGGAGATCCTTTTTGCGGCTCTTCCCGTTGGAGCGGCTATCATTACTTTCATACCCCGCTGCTCATACATTGAAATGATGGCGTTCAGAGCCGTGGTCTTTCCTGTTCCGGGTCCTCCCGTAAGAACAAGAAAGCCGCGCGAAAGCGCAGTAGAGATAGCTTTTCTCTGTTCGGGAGCATATTTTATTCCCTTTGAAGCTTCTTCGATATCGATAAGCTCGGAGTAGTCGCAGTCATTATCGATAAAGCAGCCCCTCATAAGAGAAAGTCTGTCAGCTATATATTGCTCCGCTCTGAAATAATCGTAAATAAAAACGAAATCTCTTCCCTTTTTATTGAAAACGGAAACGCAGCCGTCCTCTTCTTCAAGCTGAAGAGCCTCGTCGAAAAGCTCTTCGTTTATCTGAAGAAAATTTACAGCCGTTGTCTTTAATTTATCGTATGGAAGACAAGTATGTCCGTTGTTTGTATTCTCATTTAAAATATAATATAACCCAGCGCGTATCCTGTTAATATTATCTTTCGGTATTGACAGGTCGGAAGCGATCCTTTCGGAAGTCTCAAAGTTCAGATCAATTCCGTTTCTGCATATTTTATAAGGATTTTCCTTAATTACTTCGATAGAAAACTGACCCCACTTTTTCCAAATAAGAGAAACAGAAGACGGCAGAATATTATACGCCGAAAGAAATATCATCAGAGTTCGTATACCGTTTATCTTACGGTATTCCGCGGAAATATCGTCAACCTTTTTTGCGGTTATACCCTTTATCTCCGTAAGCCGTTCGGGAGCAGATTCAATAATTTCAAGAGTCTTGTCGCCGAACTTATCCACTATTTTCTTAGCCATTGCGGCGCCGATTCCCTTGACCGCTCCCGAAGAAAGATATTTGAGGATAGCCGATGATGTGGAAGGCATTTTTCTTTCGCAGATGTCAGCGCGGAACTGCGTTCCGAATTTCGGGTGATTCATATAACTTCCCGTAACGCGTAATTTTTCTCCCTCGTCTATATTACCGAGTTCACCGACAACAGTGACCATTTCGCCGCCCGCATCAAGGTCAAGCACAATATATCCGTTTTCGCTGTTGCGGAAAAGCACCTTGTCAACAAAGCCCTCTACTGTTAAGGGCGCTGTCTGCTCGTTCAGGATCCTTCCCTCCCCTATCATGGATATAATTATTATACACCTAAAAAAAAGCCTTGTCAACTTCAAAATGCAGATTTTATAAAATTTCTCACAAAAGAAAAAAACGTCCCTTTCGCCGAACCTGTTTTCGGTATGTCGTACCGCAAAAGATAAGGCAAAAGGGATACATTTTGGATTTAAACTTCAAAATATTTCCTTATTTCGTCCATTTTAGCTTTAAGGCTGCCCTGGATCATTTCGTCCGAGCCGCCTCCTCTGCCCGAAAGCGCGGAGTTTATCTCCTTGGATTTTGCCCTCATAGGAACAGTTTTGCTTGCAAAAATATAGTTATATCCGTTTTCATCGTTTCCCGAAAGCGCTCCGCAGATCCCTCCGCACAGAGGAAGAGCCTCGTTTACCATAATTCGGAGATTCAGCATATCCATGCTGTCGTCGAAAATTATGAGATTCCCGTCAGTCGGTGAAAGAGTATCCTTTTTAAGAGAAATGATCTTTCTCCTCAGTTCTCCCATTGTCTGCTTTCCGGCGGCAATTTCATCGGAAAGACGCGAAACAGCGTCTGCAACCTCCGACTGCTTTGCATTGAGAAGCACCGATATACGTGCGATACTTTTATATCTTTTGTTATAATCCTCCAATGCGTCGTAGCCGCTGAGCATATTTATTCTTATTCCGCCCTTGTACTTAATAAAATCAAGAAGCTTTATCACGCCTATCTCACCCGTTTTGTTCACATGGGGAGCGCAGCACGCGCAGACATCGCAGCCCTCGATAGTGACGATCCTGACATTCTCCGTAAGATCAAGCTTGCTTCTGTAATCAAGATCTTTTAATACCTCGGCGGGAGGATATTCTGCGCGAACGTTCAAGTTTTCGCAGACCGCTCTGTTTGCGAGAGATTCAATTCTGTCGAGATCGTCTCTTGTCAGAACTCCGTCAAGATCTAAAGTGACAAATTCCTTTCCCATATGAAAACCGACGTTATTATATCCGTAAAGCTTGTGAATAAGCCCCGAAACGATATGCTCTCCCGAATGATTCTGCATTCTGCGAAAGCGTATTTCCTTGTCTAAAACACCCTTTACGGTTTTTCCGACGGTGAGTTCCGATTCGAGAGTGTGAGTGATAATTCCCGACTTATCGATCTGAACATCGGTGACTTTTATTCCGTTCAAAGTACCCTCATCGGCGCTCTGTCCCCCGCCTTCGGGGAAGAAAGCAGTCTCGGCGAGAACAACTTTACATCCCCTGTCGGTTTTTTCGGAGGAAACGACTTCCGATTCAAATTCAAACATATGACTGTCTGTGTCATAAAGCTTAACGGTCTTTTCCATGACTTCTTTTCTCTCCTTAATATTATTCGCCCAAAAATTCCTTGGTAAGTTTTCCGAGAATTTCAATGCCTTTTATCATATCCTCGTCTGTTGGTGTGGAGAAATTTAATCTGAATGAAGCGGTTTCATCGGAATCGTTTATCATAAACGCGTTTCCGGGAACGACAGCTACCTTGTATTCTCGGACAGCTTTTTTGCAGAAGCCGTTCATATCCGAACCCGCAGGAAGAGTTGCCCAGATGAAAAGTCCGCCCTCAGGTCTTGTGTAGGTCACTTTTTTTGAAAAATGCTTGTCCATGAGATCAAGCATAAGTCCGCACTTATGGCGATAAATAGCTCTGATATCCTCAAGGTGCTTCGGGAAATCGTATTTTGTCATATAGGTATTGCATATCATCTGAGCAAGCACGTTTGTATGAACATCCGATACCTGCTTGCAGATAACTATTTTCTGAATAACCTCCTTCGGAGCGGAAACGAACCCCACTCTCAATCCGGGAGCCATTACCTTTGAGAAGCTTCCCGCGTAGATAACTCTTCCGTCCGTATCGAAACTCTTTATCGAGGGAATGTTATCCCCCGAAAAGCGAACGTCCCCGTAAGGATTATCTTCGAGTATCATTGTATTGTATTTTTGCGCGAGAGCATAGATCGCCTTTCTCTTTTCATAGCTTGTACAGATACCCATGGGATTCTGGAAATTTGCTATGATATAGATCAGCTTGACTTTATTTGCTTTAAGAGCGTTTTCGAGAGCTTCAAGATTCATTCCGTCGTTTTCAAGAGGAATACCTATAAGCTTAGAGTTGTACGATTTAAACGCATTAAGGCAGCCGACAAAGCTCGGAGCTTCGCAGACAAGAGCTTCATCGGGATTGAGCAGTGATTTGCAGGAAAGCTCCGATGCCTGCTGACCTCCCGAAGTGATAATAAGCTCATCCATGTCGGGATCGAAGCTGTGTTCCTTTTCAAGCTTTGCCTTAACTGTGTCCCGAAGAGGAGCGAAACCCTCCGTAACGCTGTACTGAAGCGCCGCCACGGGATTATTTGCAAGTATATCAGCCGTTATCTCGGCTATTTCCTTTGCGGGAAATGCTTCGGGAGCGGGATTCCCCGCGGAAAGAGAAATAACTCCCGGTTCGGAAGAGTATTTTAATATTTCTCTTATAGCCGAAGGTTTCAAAGACTTTACCTTTTCCGAAAATTCATAGTTCATTTTAGTTTCCTCCATTTATTTTACTTTGTCGTACTGCCGAAGCCTCCGTTGCGGACATCTTTGCAGTTATCGTCATCGGTTATGCCGAACGGAAGGAAAATTCCCTGTGCAAAGCCCTGTCCTTCTTTTATCACACAGGTTTTTCCCTCGCTGTTCTCATTTGATATTTTTATCATTATGTGTCCCTCGTTGTCCGAGCCGTAATAGTCGCTGTCAATTATTCCCACGGTATTGCAGAGCCGAAGCTTATACTTGAATGCAAGACCGCTTCTGGGAAAGATCATCAGCACAAAGCCCTCATCGATTTTTGCTCTTATGCCCGTAGGAACGACAGCCGATTCACCTGATGAAAGAGAAAAATCAAACGGACTGAAAAAATCATATCCCGCAGAACCCGCCGTTGCTCTTTTCGGAAGAATAATTTTTTCGTAGGAATCTTCCGAGGAAAAGATATTGTTTCCCTCAAGAGCCTCCTCAAAGATTTTTTGAGATACCTTTTCAAACTTCATCTTCATTGTCCTCTCTTTTCAGATAAGAATATTTTTCCTTGATTTCGTCCGAAACGCCGTATGCTTTTTCGGCAATAAGAAATTTTATCTTCACGCCCTGTTCCGAGAACATTTTTTCATGTTCCGTTTGAAAGTTGGGAGAATATCCGCTTTCATGAAGATCGCAGGTCTTAAATTTTACGGCAAATCCGCACTCCTTAAAATACGTCAGGGAATCCTCAAAAAGATCGTCGTCATCGGTCTTGAAGTGAATTTCCCCATTGTCCTTCAAAAACAAGCGATACTGCAAAAGCTGTCTCGGATGAGTAAGTCTTCGCTTCTGATGTTTTCCTCTCGGCCATGGGTTGCAGAAATTTATGTAAATTCTGTCAACTCTGTCTTCTTCGGAAAAAGCGTTCGCAATAAAGGAAATATTGTCGGTAACAAGCTTAACGTTACGGGGAGTTTTTCCCTCTCGTTGAAAAGCTTCCTCGATATTCCTTCTGCCGACAGCGAGAACATCGCTTTTTATATCAACGGCAAGCCAGTTGGATTCGGGATAGTAAAGTGCCGCCTGTGCCGCGAATACTCCTTTTCCGCAGCCAAGCTCGGCGCAGAGAGGATTTTCGGGATCATCAAAAAGAGTCCGCCATTTTCCTTTATGTTCTTCTGCGGTTTTAATATAGTACGGGCAGACCGAAAGTTCGGGTCTTGCCCATTTTTTCCGCCTCATTCTCATATTTTTGTTTCCTTTCCTTTGGCTTTATTATAATTATAACATAAAATCGGAAGAATGGCAAAATTTTTTTATAAAAATTTCAAAAACCTGTTGATTTGCATAATATTTTGTGATATAATAAAAATATATTATATAATTTTAATAGAATACTGCTTTTTCGGAGGTTAAAAATGACTTACAAACAAGAATTCGTAAAGTTTATGGCAGAGTGCGGAGTGCTCACTTTCGGGGATTTTACCCTGAAAAGCGGCAGAAAAGCTCCCTACTTCATAAACACGGGAAATTACGTTACGGGAGCCGAGCTTTCGCGTCTCGGCGGATTCTATGCCGACTGTATCAAAGAGAACGCTCTGTCGGCGGATACGCTTTTCGGACCCGCATATAAGGGTATCCCGCTTGCGGTTTCGGCGGCAAACGCTCTTTACGGCAAATACGGTATCGATATCGGCTTCTGCTTTGACAGAAAGGAAGCCAAGGATCACGGCGAGGGCGGAATGTTCGTGGGGAAAAAGCTTAAAGACGGCGACAGCGTTATCATCATAGAGGATGTCATGACATCGGGAAAGGCTCTCGCCGAGGTCTATCCCAAGCTTAAAAGCGAAGCTGATGTGAATGTCACCGGCATGATAATCACGGTTGACAGAATGGAAAAGGCTCTCGACAGCGATATGTCGGCAGTTCAGAACGCCTATAAGGAATACGGAATCAGGGTGTATTCCATAGTTAATATAAACGACATAATTTTAGCCATTGAAGAAGGTATCATCGACGGACGGGAATATCTCGACAGCATGAAAGAATACAGAAAACAATACGGCGCCGAATATTAATTTAAAGGAGTATATGAACATGAGCGTAAAATTTGACTTGACCGTTATTGCCCCCGAACTTATGGACGCGGTGATCTGCATGGACAATTCACCCGCATTTGATGCATTTGAGGAGGAAATCAAAGCAATACTCGCCGACTTCAGCAAGAATTCACATTTCGGAACTTCCTTTACGATCGATGAAAACAAACTTGTCGAGGACACTCACGAAACACTTGTCAATATGCACCGTGCGTTTCTCATCTGGTCCTTCGCCGAAGAAAAGACAAAGGACGAAAGACGTTCCGGCTACGAATCCTACATTAAGCTTTTCTTCAAATCAAACTGCGATAAGATTGCGGTGCTCAATAACGGCAACACCACCGTTGAAGCGTCTGAAGTCGCGGGACTTCGCAACAGCTTTTTAAATGAAGTTAAATCAGACAAAGCTCTTTACGACAGTCTCAAAGATTTCTTCAAGGGATATATTTACGGATTCTTCTTCAGCTATCTTGAGGAACAGACCGTTATGTCAAAATACGCGGAATTTCTCGTATGCCTCGGTATTATGACGGGAAAAATAACCGCTTCGGTAAGCTCCCAGCAGAAGATCATGCCGAAAATGGCGTCTCTTCTCGGCGATGACAGACTCAAATACATAAACGGCTTTGTCCCCCTTAATGTTATGCTTGAGATAGTTTACGCAAGATTTGCTCTTCCGAAGCTCGCTGAGGACAGATTGCAGCGCATTAAGGATGTTATCAGCGAATATATCAAGAGCAACTACGAGACGGAGACTGCCGATGGAGAAAATCTCGTAACTGTTAATGTCACAACAAGCGTTATGACCGCTCTTAATTCCGATTATATCAATTCCCGTGTATATTCCGACGAAACCTATGAAAAATCCTTTTCGAAGGTTCGTACTTTCCTTGACGCAGACGCCGACGATACGGGTGAATTCTCCGCAGATAAGATACATGAAATAATTACCGACAGATGCAGAGAGGATTATCTTGAATACTTCACAACCGAAAGGGAACCCAATCTTGACGTTTCCCTCTCTTCGGGATCTGTCGGATACAAATATCCGCTCGTATTCAGGGATGCTGAAGATTTCTGGTACTCCCCTATCTATCAGCATATCGTCAATGACCTTTTACAGGAGAAGGTTTATTCTCTCGTTGGAAAGGACAGCCTGCCTCTCGAAAATTTCCCGTTCGCGGACGCCGTATTAAAAACGAATGTTCTGAGAGAGCTTACCGGCGAGGACAACGGAACATACTCTATCCGTGCGGACAAAAAGAATATTCTCAACAAGCTAATCGACATCAATATCAGCCGTTCCACTCCCGCCGACGAAAAGAAAATGCTTATGCTTGAGCAGGTTCTTTATCTTATTTCCGGAAGCTGTTCATATGAAAAATACACCGATATCATCGACAGAGAGATCTTCTCAACGACTCTCTTTGATGAATACATAAGCTACCGCATCAACAAGCAGTGTACTACGGTTGAAGCAAAGAAAAGGTTTATCAGAGGACTTAACGCATAATATCCGAAAAGTTAATAATATAAAAAATATATGCTCCGACTGTAACGGAGCATATATTTTTATAAAATATTCTTAAAAAGAGATCTGACGCTCTGTTAAATATCAAAATGTTCCGATAACAAATGTCACCTTTCCGAACGGAAAAACAAGCGGAATCATATAAGTTCCCGTCATATTTTCATACGTTTCATTGTGAATCGATTCCTGCGGCGAAAGCTTCAGCTCAAGACCATCGTCGTTTGAAATGTTTACCGCATACAAACCGTTATGAAGATTCAGAAATTCACCCGAACACGCGTCCGCCATTTCATCGACTGCTGTAAGCCGTTCTCCCGCGTATCTCGAACCGAATTCGATATACGGCTTATCCGCCGCGTCGATCGCCGAAGAAATATTGAACTTACCCTTTACACGCTGAAGCCCCGCATTTGAAAACGAGTAGGAGGAAATCTTTTCGCAGTTGAGAGGAGTAAAATCGTCACCGATAAAACGAACGATATTTTTAAAGAGAAGATCTATGTATGAAACCATCATTTCATCGTCCGAATCTTCAAAATCGTAGAACGAGCGAATGACAGAATGAATCTTTTCATTGTCGCTGTCGCTGAAATCGCTGTCGGTAAGTGAATTTTCCGCCTTATACGAATTCAGTGCCTCTTCAAACTCCGAATTTGTCATATAGCCCTTATCGACAAGCGCCTGTCCCAAGAGAAGATGCGTTCCCGTCTGCTTGGAAAAAAGCTCCTCGACCTGTTCTCCCGTCATAAATCCCATATCCACAGCAATTTCACCGATACGCTTATCGCATTTCTGCTGCTCGGCGTGAACGCGTTCGACCTGTTCGGAGGTCATATATCCCGCATTGATGGCAAGAACTCCCAGTTTAACTCTTGTTGTTTTTACTGCCGAAAGCGCATCGGCAAGCTCCTGCGGCTCTGCGTATCTTTTATTAAGAAGAAAATTTCCAAAAAACTGTGTGATCATTACTATTCTCCCTGTTGTGCATACTTTTCGATAATACATCTGACTTGATTTTCCTCAAGCGGCTTCTGAAGAAAATCATATGCTCCCGCGTTTATTGCATTTTTAAGATTTTCCTGCGTGCCGACTGACGAAGCCATAACGACTTTCGCTTCGGGATTTATCTCAAGTATTTTTTTCAGAGCGTCCACTCCGTCGGTTTTAGGCATAACGATATCCATAAAAGTAATATCCGGAAGATGATTCTTATACATATTTACAGAAGCCTCACCGTCTCCCGCCTCAACGACAGATCCGACTCCCAGCGATTTAATAAACGTAACCATTTTTTTTCTGGCGAGCATGGAATCATCGCAGATAAGAACCGTCATTTTTTTGATATCCACAGAGAATCTCCCCCAATACTGTATTCTTATTCATTCAAAAAATAAAACTGCCTTCATGACATATTTAATTATATCACAAAGCAGTTATCAAATCAATATTATTATTACAGATTTATAAGATTTAACACAAATGTAAGTATATTTTTTGTAAATAATAAACAAAAAGATTCCACCCAGCCGCCATGTGGCGAATAAAACCCGCACGCAGCAGGTGGGCAACAGCCCATCAGTTTCACGCTCCCTGCATCCGTTGATCCGCTCATATAAAGCGGCGGGAGGTCTGCAATCCCCTGACGGAGCCTGAATCCCTTAAAAAAAGTGTTGGATTATAAAAC
>CAZCUQ010000022.1:0-20229 GCA_964501705.1 uncultured Ruminococcus sp.
TATGGTTCCCTCTTTGCCCCCTGAAGCTCCAAAGTTACAACAATTGATAACTAACTAAAAGCTGCGGCGGAAACGATAAAAGTAAATTGAAGCTAAAGGCGGAAACGAGAAGAGTAACTTCAAATAAAAAAAACCTCTTGAAAGAATAAAAAAAATATGTTATAATAAAGATATTCAGAAAAACAAACAGGGGATAAACCGAAAGGATAAATTATAAAAATGCAAACCGATAACAATAAAGATTATATTTCCCTTGTGAGAGAAATCACGGGAAAATCGGAACAGCCTCTCGCTTATATCCATAGCTACGGCTGTCAGCAGAATGTAAACGACGGGGAAAAGCTTGCGGGAATACTTTCCGATATGGGGTACAAAATAACAGAGGATAAAAACGCGGCGTCGCTCATTATCCTTAATACCTGCGCCGTCAGAGAAAGCGCCGAAACAAGAGTTTACGGAAATCTCGGCGAGATGTCTCACCTAAAGAAAAAAAATCCCGATCTGATAATCGGATTCTGCGGCTGTATGGCGGAAGAACCGTCAAACATTTTGAAGATCAAAAGCAAATACCGCTTCGTAGATATGGTTTTCGGAACCTTTTCCGCGTCAAAGCTTCCGTTTCTGCTTTACACCGTGCTTACAGAAAAAAAGCGGATCTTCGATACCGAAAAGAAAAAAGACGCTTCGGAGGCTTTCCCCGAAAATGTCTCCGCTGTGAGAAAAGTTCCTTTTAAGGGAAGCGTCAGCATAATGTACGGCTGCGATAATTTTTGCAGCTACTGCATAGTTCCTTACGTGAGAGGCAGGGAAATAAGCAGAGCGCCCGAAAATATCCTCGAAGAGGTCAAAAGGCTTGTAAACGACGGAGCAAAAGAGATCATGCTTCTCGGACAGAACGTCAATTCCTACGGAAAGGGTCTTGCCCCGAAAACGAATTTCGCTGAGCTTCTTTACAAAATAAACGGCATAGACGGCGATTTCAGAATCCGTTTCATGTCTCCGAATCCGAAAGACGCGGGAGAAGAATTCATAAACGCTGTTTTTGAATGTGAAAAGGTATGCAAACACCTTCATCTGCCGCTCCAGTCGGGGAGCGACCGTATTCTTTCTCTTATGAACCGCCGCTATACAGCGGAACAGTATATGGATACGGTCAGCGCCGCACGTAAAAGATCTCCCGATTTTTCGATAACGACCGATATAATAGTCGGATTCCCGAACGAGTCGGAGGATGATTTTCTGCAAACTCTGAAAATTATGAAGGAAGTTAAATTTGACAATATCTTTTCCTTTATCTTTTCAAGACGAAAGGGAACAAAGGCTTATGATATGGAGGATAAAATATCCGACGCTGAAAAAAGCGAAAGAATGAGACGTCTCCTGACTCTTCAAACGGAAATTTCCGACGAGAACTATAAACGCTTCGTAGGAAGAAAAATGAAGATACTGTTCGACGGGTGCTGTATTCGGAAAAATGGTTATATCACGGGAAAAAGCGATGAATTTATAATCGCCGAGGCAAAGGGCAGCAGCTCCCTTATCGGAGAATTTCACACCGTCACGGTAACGGATGCGGGTTCAAGAGCCGTCGGCGGAGAAATAACTGACTAACGAAAGGAGTCATTATATGACTATTATTGAAAAAACAAGAGAACTCGGAGCAATGCTCCAACAGGATGAAAGATACATTTCCTACGTGACCGCAAAAGAAAAAAACGATGAGGACGAAGATCTCGGACAACTCATAAACGGTTTTTCCGAGCTTAGACTTCAGCTCAACGCGGAAATGTCAAAATCGGACAAGAACTCGGAAAAAATCGCCGCTCTTGATTCGAGGATAAAGGAACAGTACAATAAGATCATGTCCAATGAAAATATGATAAATTTCACAAAGGCAAAAAACGAAATGGACAGTCTCCTTTCACAGATAAACACGATTATCACATACAGCGCCAACGGAGAAGCCCCCATGACCCGCCCCGCCGTAAATCTGTCCTCATGCGCGGGCAGCTGTGAAAGCTGCGGGGGCTGCGGCTGATGAAAAACGCTGAAAAGGAAAAAGAAAAAAGCAAATTAAGTCCTCTTCTGGAACAGTTTTTCGAGATAAAAATACAATACCCCGAACATCTGCTTTTCTTCCGCGTAGGTGATTTTTACGAGATGTTCTACCAGGACGCGGAAACAGCACATGAACTCCTCGGACTTACCCTGACGCAAAAAAAATGCGGCGTCGGGGAACCCCCCGCTCCTATGTGCGGAGTTCCGTATCATGTCGCTGATATGTATATCGGAAAGATCCTTAAAATGGGGAAAAGCGTGGCTATCTGCGAGCAGATGGAGGCGGCAAGCAGCAAGATACCGCTCATCAAACGCGAGGTAGTAAAGATCATCACTCCCGGAACCGTCACCGACGGAGATATGCTCGACGAGGGCGAAAGCAATTTTCTGTGCTGCGTTTATTTCGGAAAGTCGGGAGCGGCTTCCTGCTTTGCGGATATATCTGCGGGACAGGTGTATCTTTTTGAGTATGATCTGAGTGAAAACGCGTCCGCAAAAGATAAAATGAACGCCGCCGATCTTATAATAAACGATATCGCAAAGTTTTCTCCATCGGAGATGCTGTGTTCGGAGGATTTTCTGTCGGATTCGCGCATAGAAAGCTTTCTGAAAATAAATTACGGACTGAAACCGCGTATCCTTCCCAAAGAGAATTTTTCGGCGGAGGGAAAAACGGATATCCTTACGAAACAGTTTAACGCGGAAAATATCGGGGAACTTGGTTTTTCCTCCGAGTTTTCGGCGGATATAAAATGCGCTTCGGCTCTGTTTTGCTATATCGCGGATACACAGAAATCGATCGTCGGGAGATTCTCCGAGATAATCCGGGGAAACAGAAAGAAGTACATGGAGACAGACAGGGATCTTATTCGGAACCTTGAGCTTTGCGAGACTATGCTGACCAAGGACAGACGGGGAAGTTTATTATGGGTGCTTGACAGAACAAATACCTCTATGGGCAGAAGAATGTTAAGACGTACAATAGAAAGACCTCTTTCAAGTCCCGCGGCGATAATAGCGCGGCTTGACGCGGTGGAGCAGCTCTGCGGCGATGTTATAGGAAGCGCGGAGCTGTCGGAGCTTCTCAAGGGGATCTGCGATATTGAAAGAACTATGTCAAAGGCAGCATATAAAACTATTCTGCCGCGCGATATGAAGGCTCTCGGAGAAAGCGCCGCCGTGCTGCCCGAAATAAAAAAGCTTGCGGGAAAATATTCCGCTGCTTTGCTTCATCGGTTTTACGAGGACATCGATCCCCTTACGGAAGTGAGAAATATCATAGATAACGCGATAGACGACAATACCCCGTCTCTGCGCGAGGGAGGATTTATCAAAAAGGGATTTAACGAAGAGCTTGACAGGCAGAGAGATCTTCTCGAAAACAGCGAAAAGCTTGCAGAGGAAATCGCCGAAAAGGAACGCGTAAAAACGGGAATTAAAAATCTGAAGCTCGGCAGCAACCGTGTTTTCGGGTATTATCTTGAAGTCTCGAAATCAAATCTCGGCGATGTTCCCGATCATTTTATAAGAAAACAGACTCTTGCCGCAGGAGAAAGATTCGTCACCGAGGAACTTAAACAGCTTGAATATGACGCTTCAAACGCGAAGGAAAAAATAGAAGAGCTTGAAAAGGAAATATATTCCGAGGTTCGGGATTTCATCGCGGATAAGCTTGCCGTTATCCAGAAAACAGCGGAGACAGTCGCGGCGCTCGATGTTTTGCTTAGCTTCGCAAAAGCCGCTTCGGAGAATAATTACGTCCGTCCCGACATCGCGGACGACGGAATAATAGATATACGCGGAGGACGTCACCCCGTCATAGAAAAACTCACTGAGGACGGAAAATACGTTCCGAACGATACATATCTCGATACGTCCGATAACAGAATGGCAATAATTACAGGACCGAATATGGCGGGAAAATCTACATTTATGAGAACAACGGCGCTTATCGTGCTTATGGCGCATTTAGGCTCGTTCGTTCCCGCCGACAGCGCGAAGATATGCCTTGTGGACAGAATTTTCACGAGAGTGGGCGCGTCTGATAATCTTTCGGCGGGAAAATCCACGTTTATGGTTGAAATGAACGAGGTGGCGGAGATACTTAATCACGCGACGAAAAAAAGTCTTGTTATACTCGATGAGGTCGGCAGAGGCACGTCGACGTCGGACGGGATCGCAATTGCCGAAGCGACTGCCGAGGCTCTTGCCAATGACAGAACGCTCGGCTGTAAAACTCTGTTTGCCACGCATTATCACGAGCTTATCTCTCTTGAGGGAAAAGTCAAGGGGATAAAGAATTACAGTCTCCCCGTTTTGCGTACGGGAGATTCGATACGCTTTATGCACAAAATAGTAAGAGGCGGTGCGGACGAAAGCTTCGGAATAGAAGTCGCGAAGCTTGCGGGAATTCCGAACAAGGTGCTTTCCCGTGCGAGAGAGATTCTTCGGGAAACCGAAAAAGATCGGAATATCCCCGAAACAAAGGAAACGAAAGAACAGCTTTCATTCGGAGGATATAATGAAAGCAAGGCTCTCACAAAGCTTCGTCAGATAAATCCCGATGAAATATCTCCCATGGAAGCGCTGACGCTCTTAAAACAGCTTGCGGAGCTTGCGCGGGAATAATATTTCTCCGCAGACACAGCAGAGTTAAGTAAGGAATATGAAAATGAATAAAGTTCACCTTCTGGATAAAAAAGTATATGAACTTATCGCTGCGGGCGAGGTCATCGAAAGACCAAGCTCCATTATAAAGGAGCTTACGGAAAATTCCATAGACAGCGGGGCGTCCTCAATAACCGTTGAAATAAAGCAGGGCGGGATATCATATATGCGCATATCCGACAACGGGAGCGGAATATATAAGGACGATGTCCCCACGGCGTTTCTCCGTCATGCCACGAGCAAGATATCGGACGAAAGCGATTTGTCCTCGATAAGCACTCTGGGGTTTCGCGGAGAAGCTCTTGCGTCGGTAGCGGCTGTTTCAAAGGTCGAGGTACTCACAAAGACCTCGGGGGATTTCTACGGGACTCACTACAGAATAGAGGGTACGGAGGAAAAGCTCTGCGAGGACTGCGGCTGTCCCGACGGAACGACAATAATCGTCAGAGATCTTTTTTATAATGTTCCCGCGAGACTTAAATTTCTCAAAAAGGATGTTGCGGAGGGAAACGATATAGCGCGCATAGTGGAAAGAATAGCGCTCAGTCACCCCGAAATCTCGGTGAAATTCATACGTGACAATAAGCGGGTATTGTTTACTCCGGGAGATAACAATCTGTATTCCGCGATATATTCCGTATTCGGCAAGCAGTTTGCGGTATCTTTGATCCCCACGGACTACTCGTATAACAATATAAAGGTAACCGGCTTCACTGTAAAGCCCGTATTCGGAATGAAGAACAGAAAATATCAGACTTTTTTCGTCAATAAGCGTTATATTCGTTCTGCGGCTTGCATACAGGCGCTTGAAGAGGGATATAAAAACACTATGATGGAGGGAAAATTTCCCGCGTGCGTATTGTTTATTGAAATTTCTCCCAGGGAAATGGACGTAAACGTTCATCCGCAGAAGCTTGATGTTCGCTTTTCAGATGAAAAAGCTGTTTACGACGCTGTTTTTTTCGCGGTGAGAAATTCGGTACTTGCGGATAATAAGCCCCGCGAGGTGCAGATAAACAAGCCGAAGCCCGATTATTCCCTGCCGAAATTTACGGATACTCCCTTTAAGCAGACGGCGTTTGACGATAAAGGCGAAGTCTTTGAGAGAATTTCCGCAAAGGATTATGCGGCGGCGGTTTCTCTGTCCGACAGGAACACGGAAAATGCAAGTCCTGTTCCGAAAAAGGAAAAATGGGAAAATATTTCCTCTTCGGAATACCGTCAAAAATATGTCAAAAATCCCGAACAAAAGTCCGCTTTTGTTTCCGCCGCGCCGACAGAGACAACGGGTCATTCTTCCGAAGAGGAAAACCTTATAGGCGATGATTTTCCCGATTTTACGGATAATAAAGAAAGCGGCGCTTCAGAACCCGAAAGAGCTTATAAATACCTCACAAGGGAAAGCTTTGAAAAAACCGCGGAGGAAGAAACGCCTCCCGAAGAGGAAATAAAGGAGATCCCAAGGTTTAAAATAACGGGAGAAATCTTTAAAACCTACATAGTCGCGGAAACGGATGACGGGATAATTTTCGTTGACAAGCACGCCGCCCATGAGAGGATAAATTTTGAAAGGCTTCGTTCGGGAGAGCTGAAGCTTCGCTGTCAGATGCTTCTTGAAAAGGCGGAGGTTCGATTATCCTATGATGAATACGACGCTGTGCGCCGAAATCTCGATACGGTAAAGGAACTGGGTTTCGACATAGAGCCGCTTGATTCTCCCATAATAAGAG
Source organism: uncultured Ruminococcus sp. (assembly GCA_964501705.1). Taxonomy (GTDB): domain Bacteria; phylum Bacillota; class Clostridia; order Oscillospirales; family Ruminococcaceae; genus RGIG4694. Next base: position 6,456 of record CAZCUQ010000022.1, read on the forward strand.
TAAACGGGATACCGTCGGTACTCGATTTCTGCTGCGCGGCGGATATTGCCGCAGAGCTTGCGAAGGGTCTTGCGGAGAATAAGCACTCTCCCATGCCTGATATTCTCGATGATATGCTTCATTCGATAGCCTGCAAAGCTTCGATAAAGGCTAATGACGACAATTCTCCCGAAGAGCTTGAGGTTCTTGTAAAGCGCGTTCTTTCCGATGACAAAATAAAATATTGTCCTCACGGTAGACCCGTTATGTTTAAAATCACCAAGCGGGAGATAGAAAAGCAGTTTCGGCGTATTGTATAGCTGTCATATGACGCGTCTCTTACCGGATTTTCAGATAAATTACTTAAAGCCAAAGCGAAAACGATAAGGAAAAACAACAATGGAGCTGTCAGGAAGTTCCGAAGCCTCGGCAATAGAAACATTGCCAAAAAAACGTTCGCTTTTTGGTAAAAATTACTTCAAAAAAATTTTCTTCTCCCCCTTGACAAATGAAAAAAAACAGAGTATAATATGTAAAGATAATTTGTTTACAAAGATGAAACCTTTACAGCGAGGTCAAAAATGAGCGAATTTCAAAAAGATCTTCATATCTCCTCACTGCTCGATATTTACGGCAGTCTCTTATCCGAAAAGCAACAGGATTTTATGGATCTGTACTATAATGAGGATTTTTCGCTGACGGAAATCTCCGAACTCAGAGATATAACCAGACAGGGCGCAAGAGAAGGCATAAAACACGGCGAACAAAAACTCCGTGAATTTGAAGACGCTCTCGGACTTGAAAAAAAAATAAAAAGTTATTACGCTCTCTGCGCGAGGATCTCCGAGCTTGTTTCCGAGATCAGACTCTGCTCAAAACAGTCGAGATCCGCCGAGCTTGCGTTTGAAATAGAAAAACTTATCACTAAATACAAAGACTTATTTTAGTAAGAAAGGAAATGACATATGGCTTTTGAAGGTCTTTCCGAAAAACTTAATAATGTATTCAGAAAACTGAAAAGCAGGGGAACTCTTAACGAAAACGACGTTAAAGAAGCTATGCGTGAGGTCAAAATGGCTCTCCTCGAAGCGGACGTCAGCTATAAGGTCGTTAAGGATTTCGTCGCAAAAGTCTCCGAAAGAGCTGTGGGTACGGACGTTCTCTCAAGTCTTACCCCCGGTCAGCAGGTCATTAAAATCGTCAATGAAGAACTGATAAGCCTTATGGGCGGCAGGAACGAAAAGATAAATTTCCCGTCAAAGCCTCCGTGTGTTATTATGATGTGCGGTCTTCAGGGTTCGGGTAAAACCACTCACGCCGCCAAACTCGCAAAATATTTCAAGGAAAACGGCAAACGGCCTCTTCTCGTTGCCTGCGATGTTTATCGTCCCGCCGCTATCGAACAGCTTAAAGTCGTCGGCGAAAAGGCGGACGTAAAGGTCTTTGAAATGGGTCAGATAAATCCCGTCACCATCGCGAGGGAAGCCGTGCGCCACGCAAAGGATTACGGCAATGACATCGTTATTCTTGATACGGCAGGAAGACTTCATATCGATGAAGCTCTTATGGAGGAGCTTAAAAATATCAAGTCCGAAACCAATCCGAACGAGATAATCCTCGTGGTAGACGCTATGACGGGTCAGGACGCCGTCAATGCCGCAAAGGCTTTCGACGACGCTCTCGGAATAGACAGCGTTTTAATGTCAAAGCTCGATTCCGATACAAGAGGCGGTGCGGCTCTGTCCGTCCTTGCCGTTACGGGTAAACCGATAAAATTCGTCGGTACGGGTGAAAAGCTTTCCGATTTCGAGCCTTTCCACCCCGAAAGAATGGCTTCGCGTATCCTCGGTATGGGAGACGTTCTCACCCTTATCGAAAGAGCGGAAACGACCATAGATGAAAAGGACGCGCGCGATCTTGTCAATAAGCTGAAGGAAAATGATTTTGATTTGAACGATCTTCTTGACCAGATGCAGCAGATACGCAAAATGGGTCCGATAAAACAGCTTATCGGCATGCTCCCCGGCGTCGGAGATAAGATCAAGGACGCTGATATCGACGAAAGTCAGATGGGGAGAATAGAAGCTCTCATAACTTCCATGACTCCCGCCGAACGCGCAAAGCCGTCTATAATAAATCCCTCCCGCAAAAAAAGAATCGCTGCGGGAAGCGGCAATACCGTTGCCGATGTGAACCGTCTGCTAAGGCAATTTGAGGATATGCAGAAGATGATGAAGCGGTTCGGCGTTGCGGGCAAAAACAACAAGGGCAGAAAAAATAAGCTCAGAATGCCCGGAATGAAGTTTTAAATCAGCTTTTGATGTCATGAGACATTAAAATACATTTTTAATCGAAATTTCAGAGGTGAAAAAAATGGCAGTAAAAATAAGACTCAGAAGAATGGGCGCAAAAAAAGCTCCTTTCTACCGTATAGTCGTTGCTGATTCGAGATTTCCCAGAGACGGAAGATTCATCGAGGAGATCGGCTACTACGACCCCACCAAGGAGCCCGCTGTTCTTAAAGTTGACAGCGAAAAGGCTGACAAGTGGATCGCTAACGGCGCTCAGCCTACAGACACAGTCAGAAAAATTCTCGCCGATGCCAAAAAGTGATTTTCAGCTTCAGGCTCGGAAAACAACGGTAGGCTGAATTTTTTCAGCTTGCCCGCTGTTTTTGAAACGAAAGGAAAACTATGGAAGAACTTCTTAAAATCATCGCTTCGGGACTTGTCGAGGACAAATCCTCCGTAAGCGTTACAAAGGACGAACCCAACGAAGAGGGCGTTGTTACATATCACCTGCACGTGGCTTCGGACGATATGGGAAGAGTCATCGGAAAACAAGGCAAGATCGCAAAGGCTGTCAGAACAGTCATGCGCGCTGCCGCAGGAAGAAAAAACGAAAGAATTCTGGTCGAAATCGACTGATACGGCAAGGAATTACTTTTGCCGCAGTAAAACGGAGAGTATAATATGGAGCTGACGATGCTTGTACATATGGACGCGGTGCCTGCTCTGTTTTTCATCGGCATTGCGCTCATCGCTTTGCCGATTGTTTTTTTTGTCCTCAGAAGAAAAAGAATCATTCGGCCGTCTGTAAAAGCAGGACGTTTTTTCGGGATAACGCTCGCTGCAGGGCTGATCCTTGAGATTGCCCCCGCGTATTATTTTTATCTCGACATAAAGCACGGCGTTTCGGATTATTCAAAGACGGATGTTCTTTATATCGCCGCGGTGAACGAAAACATGAGGTATGTTAAGGTGATGCTGAAAAAAGGCGCCGATCCGTCCGCAGCTTCACAATTCGGACAAACCTCTGTCTACGCCGCCGTTGACAGGGATAATCTTGAAATGACAGAGCTTATGCTTTCCTACGGAGCGGATCCAAACGCAAGCACAGGCGGATATACCCCCCTCGGAGCAGCCTGCAAAAACGGAAATACAGAAATGGCAGGAATACTTATCGATGCCGGTGCCGACCCCGAATATGAACGAACGAAATTTCCCTCTTCTTTAAGCGTGGCGTGCGCTTATGACAAAGGCTACAACTATGAGCTTGTAAAGCTTCTGTGCGACGCGGGCGCGGATAAAAGCGCCGTTTCCGCCGACAGTACGGGAAAATTATGGCTTCCCTACAAATATTATTTTCACAAGGCATGGCAGGATGAGCCTGAGGGCGAGGATCTTGAAAATTACGAAAAAATAACAGAGCTTCTCAAAGAGAATTACGTTGAATGGGTGTGGGAAAGACATAATCCCGACCTTAATAATAAGGACAGCGTAAACGAGGAAAATTAAATGGAAAAAAAACAATTTCTTGAAATCGGAAAAATTGTCGCTGTACAAGGTCTTAAAGGTGAGGTCCGCGTCACGCCGTGGTGCGACAGCGCGGAATTTTTCTGCGGTTTCCGGACTCTTTATTTCGACAAGGGAAATACTCCTGTTGCCATAGAACGTTCCCGTCCCCATAAGAATATCGTCCTCGTCAAGATAAAGGGCGTTGACAGCGCGGAGGACGCACAGCTTCTGCGCGGAAAAATATTCTATATGGACAGAAAAGATACGGTTCTTGCTAAGGACACGTTTTTCGTGCAGGATCTTATCGGACTTGACATTGAGGATATTGACGACGGCACGCTTTACGGAAAGCTTACCGATGTTTTGTCCACGGGCGCGAACGATGTGTACTCCGTTAAGGGAGAAAACAGAGAGTATCTTATCCCCGCTATCCCGGACGTTATTATTAAAACTGATATCGAAAACGGGAAAATGTATATCCGCAAGCTCGACGGACTTTTTGACTGAAAGGGAGATATTCGTGAGAATAGATATTGCGACTCTTTTCCCCGATATGTGCGGGGCGGTTCTCGGCGAAAGTATTCTCGGCCGCGCAAGTAAGGCGGGAAAGATAGAATTTCACTGCCATCAGATACGCGACTATACTCTTGATAAGCACCGCCGCGTTGATGATAACCCATACGGCGGAGGCATGGGAATGGTTATGCAGGCGGATCCCGTATACAGATGCTTTGAGGAAATACGCAAGAGTCTCCAAAAAAAACCGCACGTTATCTATATGTCCCCCAAGGGTGAGATTTTTACTCAGAAAAAAGCGCTTGAGCTGTCCCGAAATTATGAAAATATTATTATTATCTGCGGTCATTACGAGGGTCTTGACCAGAGAGTCATTGACGAGATTGCCGATGAGGAGATCTCCGCGGGAGACTACGTTCTCACGGGAGGAGAGCTTCCCGCGCTTATTGTCTGCGATGCGGTCGCGAGAATGTGCGAAGGAGTGCTGTCCGCCGACGAATGCTACGAGGAAGAAAGCATTTTTTCGGGACTTCTGGAGTATCCTCATTATACCCGCCCCGAAGAATGGCACGGAAAAAGAGTTCCCGAAGTGCTTCTTTCGGGAAATCACAGAAATATAGAAAAATATCGTCACGAGGAATCTCTCAGGATCACTAAAAAGCGCCGCCCCGACCTTTATGAGCAGTATATCATAGATAAGGGAACATAGTCTCACAGGTTATCAAATGATATCGAATATGTTTTTTTGCATATTGACAAATAATTTACATAAAATTTGTAAAATGCTACAAAAAAGAAAGTTTCGCGTTTTTTCTATTGACTTTTTTTTCATAGTGTTGTATAGTATAGTAAATGACATTAAAATTTGTTCTTTCAGTCTGCGCAAAAATCATATATGCAAATTTTTGCTTGACTTCAAGTCAAATTTTTAATGTCGTTGACTATAATATTAAAGTTTTAAGTAAATTATGCGGGGCTTTGTTTTTGTTTGCCCGTGAAAACGTTTACACTGTATAAATATTGGAGGAAAAATTATGAAATTTGCAGACGGCTTCTGGCTTAACCGAAAGGGGTATGACGTAAATTACGCGACAATGGCATATGAAATAACTCCAACGGAAAACGGACTTGAGATTCTGGCTCCCACACAGTATATCGCCAACAGAGGAATGACTCTCGGCGGACCCGTGCTTGAAATCAGGATCACATCCGAACAGAAAAACGTATTCAAGATAAACGTTGATCACTATAAGGGAGGAAAAAACAATAAACCGGCCTTCGAGCTTGCCGAAAACTTCGGCGAAAAGCCTGCGGTCGTTGAAAAAGACGAAACATGGGAGATCGTATCGGGCGATACAAGGGCTGTTATCGGGAAAAAATCATGGAGCATAGACTACTTCTACAAGGACAAAAAGCTTACGGGCGGCGGCTGGAGAGCGCAGACAATCGTCAATGAAAGTAACTTCAGAAAAAGCGCGAGAGCGGCGCAGATGCAGGACGATGCGTTCTGGTCATATCCCGAATGTCCCGAAACAACGTATCTCCGCGAACAGCTTACGCTTTCCGTCGGAGAGTGCATTTACGGCTTCGGAGAGAAATTCACTCCTTTTGTTAAAAACGGACAAACCGTTGAAATGTGGAACTCGGACGGCGGCACCTGCTCCGATCAGTCGTATAAATGCATACCTTTCTGCGTATCGTCGCGCGGATACGGAATATTTGTAAATTCCTCCGACAGAGTTTCTTACGAGGTGGCTTCCGATACCGTTTCAAAAATGAGCTTTACCGTTCCGGGCGAACATCTTGAATACTTTATGATAGGCGGAGAGAATATCCGTGAGGTTCTCTCTAATTATACCGATATAACGGGCAAGCCGTCGCTTCCGCCCGCATATACCTTCGGTCTGTGGCTCACGACATCGTTTACAACCGACTACAACGAAGAAACGGTAACATCCTTTATAGACGGTATGGCTGAAAGAGATATTCCTTTGCAGGTATTTCACTTCGACAGCTTCTGGATGAAAGAATTTCAGTGGTGTGACTTTGAATGGGACAAGAGACAGTTCCCCGAACCCGCCGCAATGCTGGAGAGACTGAAAACATCAAAGGATCTTCATATCTGCGTGTGGATAAATCCCTACATCGCACAGAGAAGCATTCTTTTTGAAGAGGGAATGAAAAAAGGATACTTCATCAAAAATCCCGATGGCTCCGTTTTCCAGTGCGATATGTGGCAGCCGGGAATGGCAATAGTTGATTTCACAAATCCCGAAGCGTGCAGATGGTATCAGAGCAAACTCCGCACTCTCTGCGAAATGGGCGTTGACTGCTTCAAGACGGACTTCGGCGAGAGGATCCCCACCAAGGTCGTATATCATGACGGCTCGGATCCCATTGCAATGCACAATTATTATACATATCTATACAATAAGACGGTATTTGAAATTCTCGAACAGTATTACGGAAAGAACAAAGCCTGCCTGTTTGCGCGCTCAGCGACAGTCGGAGGACAGAAATTCCCCGTACATTGGGGCGGTGACTGTTCTGCGGAGTATACATCCATGGCTGAAACATTAAGAGGAGGACTTTCTCTTTCTATGAGCGGATTTGGCTTCTTCTCGCACGATATGAGCGGGTTCGAGGCTACCGCCACTCCCGATATCTACAAGAGATGGGCTGCTTTCGGACTTTTCTCCACACATTCCCGTCTTCACGGAAATTCCTCCTATCGTGTACCGTGGCTTTTTGACGAGGAATCGGTCGATGTTCTCCGTTTCTTCACAAAGCTCAAGGGAAAATTAATGCCCTACATCTGGGCGCAGACTGTCGAAACTCACGAAACGGGCGTTCCCATGATGAGAGCCATGGTCATCGATTATGCTGACGATCCCGTCTGCCTGTATCTTGACAGACAGTATATGTTCGGCGATAATCTCCTTGTCGCTCCCGTATTCAATGAAGAGGGCACGGCTGAATTCTACGTTCCCGAAGGCGGATTATGGACGGATATTATCAGAAATAAGCAGTACGAGGGCGGAAAATTCTATAACGAGAAATTTGACTATATGTCTCTTCCCTGCCTTGCGAAGCCGAATTCGATTATTGCTTACGGCAATTTCAGAAAAGATTTTGAGTATGACTACCTCTCCGAAACGGAATTTGTCATCTACGAGCCGGAAGACGGCGCCGAAATAACCTCCGCCGTTTATGATCTTGACGCGGAAAAGATCTTCTCCATTACCGCAAAGCGCACGGGAGATATCGTTGAGGTTGCCTATACCGAGACAGACAAGCATTTCTCCGTGAGACTTTTCGGACATAAACCCGTTAAGATAAGTCCCACAACTACGGGAAAGGTCATTCTTAAAATAGAATAAATCGTATATTTGAAATGAAAAAACCCTCCGTTCTGTTCGATGGCAGGAGGGAGATAAGGAAGGGGAGCGCGAGGAGGAATCCCTGAAGCTCCGAAGTTACAGCAAATGACAGCTTGCTTGAAGCTATAGTAAACGACATTAAAATTTGTGCTTTCAGTCCGCGCAAAAATCATATATGCAAATTTTTGCCTGATTTCAAGTCAAATTTTTAATGTCGTTGACTATAAAAGGGCAAATAACGCTATCCTCCCAAACTATTCAGTTTTTATACTTTCTTTGCTTTCTTCCATCTCAAATCTTGAAGCAATGTAATTTTTTATAAAATTTGCGGCGATAAAAAGCGCCGCGCTTATAAGAGCGAACAGCAAGCCATAAACGATATGACCCGAAAGGATATATATGATCGCTCCGAGAACCGTTCCGACTATCCATCCTATGTACGGGATATACGCGCTCAGCCACAAAAATACGGCGGTAATAGGATAATACGGCGCTTTTATCGTGACAAGCAAAGCGGATATAAGCGCGGAACAAAGCGGAGCGAAAAAGAATCCGTCCGAAACAGCTCCCGCGATTATTTTGCATATCTGACGCGCAAAGGAAACATTTTCGTCATGAGCGGAGGTTTCGGTTTTCCCGCGTCCTTCGGCGGCAAAAAAAAAGAATACCGCGATGATCAGCGAAACAACACAGACAGTAACTCCCTTTAAAGGACTTCCCCCTGCAAGCTTTCCTATATTATCGGCGAGGGATACGACATATTCCGTGATATTCGCGCAAACAGAGTGAACGCTGCTTATAAATCCGCCCGCCAAGGGAATATCAATACTTTCGGCGGCGGATTTATTTTTCAAAACGTTTTCCATCAAAGTCTCCGACGCTTCGGGAAGCAGCGACGCGAGTAAAAAAAGACAGCAGTCGCAGACAGACAATATTACAGCCGTCACAGTGTATTTCAAGGCATTTTTCCCGCGAAAAGACAAAACGGGAATATCCCTTGCGGCGGCAAAAAGCGTCACCGCAAAAAAGAATACGATAAAAATATCCGAATATTCCATAAAAATCCTTAAAAAAACCCCTTGTAAATATACTTTTCGTTTGTACAAATTACGTGCCTTTGCCGATGAAAATATATCGGCATTTCCGCTTTATATGCATCGGCGAAAAGTATATTACAAGGGGAAAAATTTCATTATATCAAGTCTTATCGGAAAAAGAGATCACTTTCTCTTTTTTGAAGCCACAGCCGCAGCTGCCGCAGCTGTCATAACTACAACTATAGCTGCCGCGGAAAGATTTCCTGTAGATGACGAATCGGTAACATTATCGGAAGCGGGAACATCATCGGCAGCAGCCTCTGTTTCAGCAGTAGCCTCTGTTTCAGCGGCAGCTTCCGTTTCAACCGCGCTTTCTTCTGCAGCGGCCTCATCTGTACCGCCTACGGGAGTACCGAAGCAATAAGCCTTACCTGTAGCATCGTCAACGCGGACGATCTCGCCCTGGGGTTCGCCAAGCTCATATTCAGCGGATTTAATGAGTACGTTATCCTGTGAGAAGCAAAGACCGGAATCTCCGAGATCGGGGATAGCGTCTGCGGAAAGAACGAATTCAACGGTGGTTGAACCCTGGGGTACGCATATCCAGCCGTCATTCTTCGCGACGGCAGTATCGGATGTGCAGAAATCCGTCTGGGAAGTCCAGCCGTTATCATAATCAATGGGATTTACAAGGAACTGATCGGCAAGACCGTAAGGATCCTGTGTTTCTACTGTAAGAACGATTCTGACATCTCCGCCTACAGCCTCAAGCTCAGCCTTTGTGATACCTTTGCCGCTTGACGACCATGCGCCGGGATTTTCCGAGTCGATCTCAACCGTTGCGGCGAAAGCACTTACTGCCGTCATGCTGAGAGCCATTGCGCCTGCGGCAACTGCCGCAATAATTTTTTTAATTGACATATACTATTCCTCCTAAATATGTAACAGATAAATCTGTATCATCGGCATTCCCTACCGATGATACGATAATACCACACTTTTTCCGTTTTGTCAATAGATTATAATGTTTTTTTATCAATTTGTAAACTTTTGGTCGATAATCTTGCCTGCGGCTGTAAGACGATCAATAAATAAGGCAGAGTATAACCGGATAGTTCCGCTTTATTTTTCCTCATCAAGAACCTCGGCACTCGGGACAGCCGAAACCGAAAGCTTTCCGTCGGAAATGCCGACGTCAAGAGTTGAGAACGGCTCTAAATCCTCTCCGATTATCTTCTTGGCGATAAGCGTTTCAAGACTGCTCTGGATATATCTCTTCAGAGGTCTTGCGCCGTATACGGGATCGTAGCCGTTGTCGGCAATATATTCCTTAGCTTCGTCCGAAACTCTCATATCAAGCTGTTTGTCTTTAAGTCTGCCGCGCAGGCTTTCAAGCATAAGATCGATGATGGGATAAATCTCCTTTTTGGTAAGCGGCTTATAGAATACTATCTCATCGAGACGGTTTAAAAATTCGGGACGGAATTTAGTCTTCAGCAGCGCCGAAACATTTTCCCTTGCATCATCGGAGATCTCGCCGTCTTCGCCTATTCCATCAAGGATATAGTCCGAGCCTAAGTTAGATGTCAGAATAATTATCGTATTCTTAAAATCGACGGTACGTCCTTGTGAATCTGTGATTCGCCCGTCATCGAGAACCTGAAGCAAAATGTTGAAGATATCGGGATGAGCCTTCTCCACCTCGTCGAAAAGAACTACCGCGTATGGTTTTCTTCTGACAGCTTCCGTGAGCTGACCGCCCTCCTCATATCCGACATATCCGGGAGGCGCTCCGATAAGTCTGCTTACCGCGTGCTTCTCCATATATTCGGTCATATCGATACGGACGATATTTTTTTCGTCATCAAAGAGCGCTTCGGCGAGAGCCTTTGCAAGCTCCGTTTTTCCTACGCCCGTAGGACCCATGAAAAGGAATGAGCCTAAAGGTCTTCCGGGATTCTGTATTCCCGCGCGGCTTCGGAGAATTGCTTCGGTGACTTTGGTTACGGCTTCGTTCTGACCTATAACTCTCTTATGGAGAATATCCTCAAGTCCGAGAAGCTTTTCGCGCTCTCCCTCCATTAATTTTGAAACCGGGATTCCCGTCCATCTGCCGACGATCTTTGCTATTTCCTCGTCAGTCACCTTGTCACGGAGGAGTCCGCTTTCCTTTGATTTTTCGGCGATATCCTCCGCTTCATCAAGCTCCTTTTTGAGAGCGGGAAGCTTTCCGTTCTGCAGTTCGGCGAGCCTTCCGAGATCGTAATTTCTCTGAGCGGAGGCAATTTCCCCGTTTGTTTTTTCGATTTCTTCCTTTAATGTCTGGATTTTCCCGATAGCTGATTTTTCCGATTCCCAGCCTGCTTTCATCTCATCGAATTCGGCTCTGAGATCGGCAAGCTCCTTTTGAGTCTCAGCGAGATTTTCCCTTGAAATTTTATCCTCTTCCTTTTTGAGAACGGTTTCTTCTATCTCCTTCTGCATAATTTTTCTTTTGATTTCATCAAGCTCCGTAGGCATTGAGTTCATCTCGGTCTTGATAAGAGCGCATGCCTCGTCCACAAGGTCTATTGCCTTATCGGGGAGGAATCTGTCCGAAATATATCTGTTTGAAAGAACAGAAGCCGTAATGAGAGCGCTGTCCTGTATTCTTACGCCGTGATAAACCTCATAGCGCTCTTTAAGTCCTCTTAAAATGGTGATGGTATCCTCAACGGTGGGTTCGGGGACCATGACGGGCTGAAAACGTCTTTCCAGCGCGGGATCTTTTTCAATGTAAAGGTGATATTCATTCAGAGTGGTAGCGCCGATACAGTGAAGCTCGCCTCTTGCGAGCATGGGTTTTAAAAGATTTCCCGCGTCCATTGCGCCGTCTGTCTTTCCCGCACCGACAATTGTGTGAAGCTCGTCTATAAAAAGGATTATCCTGCCATCGGATTTTTTGACCTCGTTAAGAACAGCTTTCAGTCTTTCCTCAAATTCTCCCCTGAATTTTGCGCCCGAAATAAGAGAACCCATATCGAGGGAGAAAATTTTCCTGTCTTTAAGATTATCGGGAACATCTCCTCTTACGATTCTCTGTGCGAGTCCCTCGGCGATTGCCGTTTTGCCGACGCCGGGTTCTCCTATCAGAACGGGATTGTTTTTTGTTTTTCTTGAAAGGATTCTTATTGTATTTCGTATTTCAGAGTCTCTGCCTATTACGGGATCGAGTTTGTTTGCCTTTGCGAGAGCAACGAGATCCTGACCGTATTTTTTGAGAACATCATATGTGTCCTCGGGGGTTTCATTGGTAACCCTCTGATTTCCTCTTACTTCCGAGAGAGCCTTGAGGAATTTATTTCTGTCGATAGAAAACGACTTGAAGAGTTTTTTCAGTTTGTCCTTGCCCTCGGCTAAAATTCCCATAAAGAGATGTTCGACCGAAACATATTCGTCACCCATTCTCTTAGCCTCGGCTTCGGCAGAGTTAAGCGCTCTGTCGCACTCATTCGAGATATAAACGGTGTTCATATCTCTGCCTGAGCCTGTGACCTTGGGGATCTCGTCAATAAGGCGTTTTACGTCCTTGATCATAAGATTTACGTCCGCGCCCATATTTGAAACAAGCTGAGGAATAAGTCCCGTTTCCTGCGTCAGAAGACAGCAGAGCAGATGTTCGGGAGAAATATTCATGTTCTGATATTCAATCGCCATACTCTGAGCGGCTTCCACCGCCTCGCGTGATTTTTTTGTCAGTTTCTGCATATCCATAATTTTCAGGTCCTTTCTTTTCTGACTTCTTACAGTATAGAGTATTATTGTTAAAATAAAGTGAAGAAAGCATTATTTTTTAATGAGAAATTTCATGATTCATCCGGGAACGTCATGCCCCACTGTTCGCGGCAGGTATCCATTATCTTCATAACTGCGGCAGTTGCGCTGTGAGGAACGAGGGAGCTTTCGGTCTGATTATTCATGAGACACTTCTGAGCTTCTCTTATTTCGTATTCGTAGCCGTTGCAGTCGTTTTCATATGAAAAAGTCTCGGACAATTTGCCGTTTTTATCGTAGAGGTTGATTTCCGTTGACCAAACGAAGCCGTTTCCCATGGAGATCATTCCCTCAGTGCCGATAATAACGGCGGCACTGCCCGTATCGGACTGAAAGCTTGCGGAAATATCGGCGAAAGAGCCATCGGCGTATCGAAGCATAATCGAATCGGTAAGATCCACTCCCGTTTCACCCATGACCGCATTGCTGACAGTCTCACAGGGATAGAGTCCCAGAAATCCCGACGCAAGAGTTATCGGATAAACCGCAAGGTCAAGAAGCGCTCCGCCTCCCAGAGACGCGTTAAAGAATCTGTCGGTTTTATCGACTTTCAGTATATTGCAGAAATCAGCCTTTACGCATTTGATTTTCCCGATTTTACCGTTTTGCGCCCATTCGAGAGCCTTGAGGTATGTGGGACGGCATTTCAGCCACATAGCCTCCATGAAGAAAAGCCCTGTTTCTCTTGCGAGAGTAATGATATCGTCAAGCTGCCACGAATTAAGTGTCACGGATTTTTCGCAGAGAACATTTTTACCTCTGCGCAGGCACATCATAGCGTCATCGTAATGGCTTGACATAGGCGTTGCTATATAGATAATATCCACTTCGTGGTCGGCGGCGAGAAGCTCGTAGCTGTCCATTGATTTTTTAAATCCGTATTCCGAAGCGAATTTTTTTGCCTTTTCATCGCTTCTTGAGGCAATAGCGTAAAGTTCGGCGTTTTCTGCGGTTTTCAGAGCGTCGGCGAAAGTATGGGCGATATTCCCCGTACCGAATATTCCCCATTTTATTTTATCCATTATTTTCAGATCCTTTCAGAATACACGAATAATATATTTATCTTACACATATAATTATAGCATTTTTATAAAATAAGTCAATGTTTTTATTGTCAGGTGAAGAAATTAATTTTTATATTTTGTTATTGTTTCCGCTTTTAGCTTCAATTACGTTATCATTTGAAGTTACTTTCATCGTTTCTGCAATAACCTCCGATTACTTCATATTAGTTGTAACTCTGGAGCTTCAG
>CAZCUQ010000023.1:0-5231 GCA_964501705.1 uncultured Ruminococcus sp.
TACTTCAATCCCGCAGGGTCCGTTAAGGACAGAATTGCAAAGGCAATGATCGACGACGCGGAGCAAAGGGGTATTCTGAAGCCCGGCAGCGTTATTATAGAACCTACCAGCGGAAATACGGGAATCGGTCTTGCTTCCGTAGCCGCCGCGAGAGGATACCGCCTTATTATAGCAATGCCCGAAACCATGAGTCTGGAACGCCGCACCCTGATGAGAGCATACGGCGCGGAGCTTGTACTTACCGACGGCGCAAAGGGAATGAAAGGCGCGATCGCAAAAGCGGAAGAGCTTGCCGCCGAAATTCCCGACAGCTTTATCCCCTCGCAGTTTACCAATCCCGAAAATCCCGCGATCCACGAAAAGACAACAGGCGTTGAGATCTGGGATGACACCGACGGAAAAGTGGATATTTTCGTTGCGGGTGTAGGCACGGGCGGCACGATCAGCGGCACGGGCAAGTATCTGAAAAACAAAAACCCCGAAATAAAGGTCGTTGCCGTTGAACCAAAGAGTTCTCCCGTTCTTTCAAAAGGAGTTTCGGGACCTCATAAAATTCAGGGGATCGGCGCGGGGTTTGTTCCCGAAACCCTTAACACCGATATTTACGATGAGATAATCACCGTTGAAAACGAAGACGCTTTTGAAACGGGAAGGGAGATCGCCCGCAACGAGGGGGTTCTTGTGGGGATTTCATCGGGAGCGGCTGTATGGGCTGCAATTCAGCTTGCGGAACGCCCCGAAAACAAGGGGAAAACCATTGTCGCGCTCCTGCCCGATACGGGCGAGCGGTACTTGTCCACACCTATGTTTGAGTGAAAAATAACCGAATCGTTCCTTATTCGGAACGTTATGGCATATAAGCGCATCTTTGGCCGTATAGATCATATTGTGATTTATACGGCCGTTTCCGTGCAATTTTAGGTATGCTTCGGTTGATGGAAAACAGAATCGCCTGCTCAAATCCGTTACGGAAATCCTCCGATAAAACAATCGAATATAAAAATCGGAAAAATCTCACAGATTTATCAGATTTCCTCGGAAACTATAGTCAACGGCACTAAAAATTTGACTTGAAGTCAAGCAAAAATTTGCATATATGATTTTTGCGCGGACTGAAAGCACAAATTTTAATGTCGTTTACTATAATGTGCGGCAGAGGATTTTGTCAGCAGGCGCGCCGGTTTCCGGGAAAGTCTGATGAAAGGCAATTTCAAAACCGATTTCCCACAGCGAAAAATATTTTCTTACGGTTCTTTCCCGCCTGTAAACGAAATATTAACAAATTGAAAATTATATTTGAAAAAGCAGAGTATATCTTGTCAAACGATTAAAATAGTAGTATAATATTATAAGTTTAGGTTTAAATTTCAGTGGGAAATTTATCTGTATTTTTTTGATTATTTATCCCATCGGAACGGAGGAAAATTTATGTTGACGGAAGGAATGAGAACCAAGCTCGCTGACTATAACGCGGTCTTGGAATCGGATACAGCCGCTAAAAAAAGACTTGCCGCTCTTTTTGACGACGGAACTTATACTGAGATCGACGCTTACGCGAAAAACGGAAAGGATCTTTCGGGCGTATGCGCGGCTTACGGCTTTGCAAACGGTATGCCCGTATACGCTTTCTCACAGGATCGCACCGTAAAAAGCGGAGCTGTTACAAAGGTTCAGGCGGCTAAGATATGCAAGGTGCTTTCCCTTGCCGCAAAAAACGGTCTTCCAGTCGTGGGAATTTACGACTCCTGCGGAGCTTACATCGAAGAAGGCGCGGACGCTCTCAACGCTTACAGCGAGATACTTAAAGGAGTCGGCAATCTTTCGGGAGTAGTTCCCCAGATCTCCGTAATAGCGGGCGTATGCTCAGGCTGCGCGGCTGTTATTGCCGAGTCCGCCGATATTGTTGTCGTGTCCGAAAAGGCGGAGCTTTATATGTTCGCGGGCAAGGAACAGGACGGCGCAGAGGACGCAATGAAATCGGGAGTCGCCGCTGTTACGGCAAAGGACGATATCGCAGCTGTCGAAGCCGCGAAAAAGCTTATAGGAATGTTCCCCTCGAACAACCTGTCCGCGGTACCCGAATTTGAATATTCCGAAAGCGGAAAAACTCCCGCCGGAGATGCTGTTAAAATCGCTGCGGGAATTGCCGACGAGGGCAGTGTGACCGAGCTTTACGCCGATTTCGGAAAAGCCTCGTATACCGCTCTCGCAACGGTTTCGGGCGAAACGATCGGTATCGCAGCCACAAATAAGACTGCGGATAAGCTGAACTGCCGCGACTGTACAAAGCTTTCCGATTTCGTTAAATTATGCGACGCGTTTTCTATTCCGATAATCACCGTTACCGATACGGAGGGCTTCGACCCCGAATGTAAGAGAGCGGTAAGATCCGCCGTGAACGTTTCAAACGCTTACGCCGAAGCTACCACCGTTAAAATTTCCATTATCACAGGAAAGGCTTACGGCGCGGCTTACGCCGCTTTTGCGGGAGTGAACGCGGGCGCCGATGCGACATTTGCTTACGAGGATGCGGTGATTTCTCCCGTTGATCCGGTTTCCGCCGCTGAATTCCTTTATCATGACGAGCTTAAAGGCGCTTCGGACGTTAAGGCAAAGAGAAAGGAACTCGCCGCAAGATATGCGGACGAATTCTGTACTGCCGTTGACGCTGCCTCAAAGGGCGCCGTTGATGAGATCATAGCTCCCGAAAAGGCAAGAGAAGCCGTTATCTCGGCACTTGATATCTTCTCGGGCAAGAGAATGCTCCGCAGACTTCCCAAAAAGCACGGAACCAAGGGATTCTGATAATATGTTTCCTATCCGCAGACGCAGATACGGAAAAATAAAAAATTGTAAAAGGTGGTTTACTTATGAAAAGATACAATATTACCGTAAACGGTACAGCATATGATGTATCCGTTGAGGATATCACAGGTTCTTCCGCACCTGTTCAGGCTGCTCCGAAAGCGGCTCCCGCACCTGCGGCGGCTCCTGCCGCTCCCAAGGTTCAGGGCAGCGCGGGCTCTGTTAAGATCACTGCTCCCATGCCCGGAAATATTCTTGATATCAAGATCAAGACCGGAGACAAGGTAACAAGGGGACAGGTCGTTGCCGTACTTGAGGCTATGAAAATGGAAAACGATATTACCGCTCCGCAGGACGGAACAGTCGCTTCGGTCAACGTATCCAAGGGAGATACCGTTGAAACAAACGACACTATCGCAACGCTTTCATAATCGGAGGAACTTCAGATGGCTAAGATTAAAATTACCGAAACGGTGCTTCGCGACGCTCATCAGTCGCTGCTTGCCACAAGAATGAGCATGGACGATATGCGCCCTATCCTCCCCGAGATAAACAAGGTCGGATTTTATTCAGCTGAATGTTGGGGCGGAGCAACATTTGACTCCTGCATAAGATTCTTAAACGAGGATCCGTGGGAGAGACTTCGTATCATTCGCAGGGAAATGCCCGATACAAAGCTCCAGATGCTTTTCCGCGGACAGAATATGCTCGGCTACCGTCACTACGCTGATGACCTTGTTGAATATTTCGTTCAGAAAGCCTGCGCAAACGGAATAGATATCATCCGTATCTTCGACGCGCTCAACGATATCAGAAATCTTGAAACGGCAATAAAGGCTGCCAAAAAGGAAAAAGCTCATGCTCAGGTTGCTGTTTCCTATACGACAGGCGATGTTTTCACCGATGAGTATTATGTAAAATACGCAAAGGAAATAGAATCTGCGGGAGCTGATTCCATCTGCATAAAGGATATGGCGGCGCTTCTTACTCCCTACAGAACGGAAGCTCTTGTAAAGGCTATCAAAAAGGAAGTTAAAATTCCCATTCAGCTTCACACGCATTACACGTCGGGACTTGCGTCGATGTGCCTCTTAAAGGGTATCGAGGCCGGCTGCGATATGATAGATACCGCAATGTCTCCTCTTGCAAACGGCACGTCTCACACCCCCACCGAGTCGATGGTTGCCGCTTTGCAGGGAACAGAATACGATACGGGTCTTGATCTTGTAAAGCTCAACGAAATAAGAGACTACTTTATGAAGCTCCGCAAGAAGTACATTGACAGCGGTCTTATCGACCAGAAGATGCTCGCGGTAAATCCAAACGCTCTTATCTATCAGGTTCCCGGAGGAATGTTATCGAATCTTCTTTCTCAGCTCAAGCAGGCGGGAAAGGAAGATCAGCTTGACGATGTTCTCCGCGAGGTTCCCAAGGTTCGCGCGGATTCGGGAAATCCTCCGCTTGTTACGCCGACGTCCCAGATAGTGGGAACACAGGCGGTTTACAACGTTATTATGGGAGAAAGATACAAGACCGTTACCAAGGAATTCAAGGAAATGGTAAGAGGCGGCTACGGAAAAACTCCCACGGAAATAGACCCCGAATGGAGAGCTAAGATCCTTAACGGCGAAGAACCTATCGACTGCCGTCCCGCAGACCTCCTTAAACCCGAACTTGACAATATGCGTGAGGAATGTAAGGAATGGACAGAGCAGGAAGAGGATATTCTCACTTACGCTATGTTCCCGAAGGTAGCTCCCAAATTCTTTGAAACAAGAAGAAACGCAAAATACGGCGTTGACGGAAAGAATTCCGACAAGGAAAACAAGGTTCACACCGTTTGAACGGAAATCCGCAAACAGTCATAATGTGTAACTTGACTGTTTGCGGATTTTCCGTTTATACTCCAAAAGGAAATCTATAACATTGATTTGTTTTATGTCGTCATTGTTTGATGAAATTTCGTCCATTGTAATGATATATTCGGGAAAATTATCCTGAACGCCGCGAAGCGGCGCGACTTCCCGCCGAAGATTGTAGGGGCGGGAGCGTCTGTCAAACAAATATTTTTTTACTTGACAGCATCAAGAAGCGCGGCGACCTTATCTGTCTTTTCCCATGCGACGCCGAGATCCTCTCTTCCCATGTGACCGTAAGCGGCAAGCTGTCTGTACTGGGGCTTGCGAAGATCGAGAGAGCTGATTATTCCGTCGGGAGTAAAATCAAATACCTCCTCAACAGCCTTTGCTATCCTGTCGTCGGAGTATTTTCCCGTGCCGAAAGTATCGACCAGAACCGATACAGGCTTTGCAACGCCGATAGCATATGCGAGCTGCAATTCGCACTGATCCGCAAGTCCTGCGGCAACAACGTTTTTCGCGGCGTATCTTGCGGCATAAGCGGCGCTTCTGTCAACCTTTGTCGGG
>CAZCUQ010000023.1:5241-19582 GCA_964501705.1 uncultured Ruminococcus sp.
GTCTTTTCCCGAAAAAGCGCCGCCGCCGTGACGGGCATATCCGCCGTATGTATCAACAATAATTTTTCTTCCCGTAAGACCGCTGTCTCCCATAGGACCGCCGATAACGAATCTTCCCGTAGGATTTACGTAAAACTTCGCGCCCTTAAGAAGATTTTCGGGGATAACAGGCTTTATAACATTTTCAATAATATCCGCTCTTATCTTTTCGATATCAACGCTTTCGGAGTGTTGGGACGAAACGACAACGGTATCTATGCCAACGGGCTTTCCGTCCTCATAAATGACCGTGACCTGAGTTTTTCCGTCGGGACGGAGATAATCGAGAGTGCCGTTCTTTCTGACTTCCGTAAGCCGCTTAGCGAGCTTATGAGCAAGAGAAATCGGCATTGGCATAAGTTCGGGGGTTTCATTGCAGGCGTAACCGAACATCATTCCCTGATCTCCCGCGCCCGTAAGATTATTTCTCGTAAGACTGTCTCCGTTAATTTCGCTTGCGTCGTCAACGCCCATAGCGATATCGGAGCTTTGGTCGTGAATTGAAAGCAGCACCGAACAGGTATTTCCGTCGAAGCCGTATTTTGCTCTGTCATAACCGATATCCGTCACGACGTCACGGACTATCTTTTGAATATCAACGTATGTATTCGTGGAAATTTCGCCCATACACATTATCATTCCCGTAGTTGTGCAAGTCTCGCACGCAACTCGTCCCTGAGGATCGTTTGCGAGAATGGCATCGAGTACCGCATCGGATATCTGGTCGCATATCTTATCGGGATGACCTTCAGTTACCGACTCTGATGTAAATAGTTTTCTTGACATTTTTCTGCTCCTTTGTATAATAAAATTCAGTTTATCACAATTTACCGCTACGATAATATTATAATATTATCCACAGATTTTGTCAAGAGTTTTTTCGTAATAACACGGATATAAGTTTTCAAAATTTTCTTCCGCGGGATTTCTGCGGCAGGTCTTTTTCCTGTGGATTTTTATATCCGCATCATTCTGAAAATACGTTATAATCGGGACGTGCGGCACACATAAAAAGCAGGCATACGGCAGCCGCCGCATACCTGCCCGGATTTATGTCCGAATGTCACACATTATTTATCAAACCAATTATCCCTCGCTAAATAAAGATTTGTAAATGTAAACACAATACTTTTTCAGATAGCCGTTTTCAAAGAACCCGGATCCTCAAAGACATATCCCGCGCCGAATATCACACGGATATATCTGGGGTGCCTGGGGTCTGTCTCTATTTTCGCGCGGAGACGGCGGATATGTTCCACTACCGTTTTTCTGACGTCGTAAGAACTGCTTTTCCACACGCAGGAATATATATTTTCCACCGAGCAGATACTTCCCCTGTTCGACATAAGATATTCAAGTATCCCGAATTCGATTTTTGTCATAGGTATCTTTACGCCGTTTCGGGTAACTTCCCTTGAATTCCTGTCAAGGAGTATCTCTCCCTCGGATATAAGAGCGCGGTTTGCGGCGGTTTCCGCGGCTGCTATCTTTGCGTTTCTTACGGCACTGCTGCGGCGAAGTACAGCTTTGACCCTCGCGGCGAATTCGAGCGCGGGAACATCTTCCGATACCACAGAATCCGCTCCCTTAGAAAGAGCCATAATAGTCGTGAATTCGTCCGCCGACTTAGCTACGTACATAATGGGAACATCGGATGCTCTGCGTATTTTTTCAATAACAGAGAATTCCGTCATGCAGAGTATCACCATTTTAACGCCATCGGAAGAATCATAATAATCATCGCCTTGCGTCATTGACAGAACATATCCCTCGGGAGCGAGTATATCCATAAATCTTTTTGTTTTTTCTTTTTCCGTTCCGAAGATTATGTTAATATTTGTATGTATAGCAGTCATTTTGTTATCTCCTTTCAAAAGCAGTTGGTTTCCTTTTTTGTTCTTCTACTATATAAACAATTCAAAAAGCCAAAATATTTCACATAATTTCATTTTTTACAAAAAATTAATAATTTAGATATATAATATCCGAAATCTCAGGGATATTGACCGAAAATCTGCGAAAGATAATAAAACCAAAAGGAATAAGGAGAAAAAAATTATGATGGATAAAATTTCTTTGGTTCTGCTGATAATCGGCGGATTAAACTGGGGTCTTGTAGGCATTTTCGAGTTTGATCTCGTTGCATGGCTGTTCGGCGGCTCCGCGTCGATACTCAGCAGAATAGTATACGTACTTGTGGCTCTTTCAGCCATTTGGTGCACAACGCTGCTTTTCAGAAAGGACGAAAACGGTCTCCGAGCGGGGAACTGATCCGCGTCGGCTTTTCTGAAAAATCAAAAATGCAGTCACATAGGTTATATGCGGCTGCATTTTTTGTATCGTGTTATTGTCAACTACAATTTAGTTATCATTTAAAGTTACTTTTAATGTCGTTGACTATAAAACTGATAAAACACGCTTGAAGTTATCCGAAAATCCGATAAGAATAACAAATTCCTATACACTGCTTGAATTTAAAAATACGTTCCCGATAACGTCTATCCAGTCCGTGAGAAAAAGCATAGCCTCAAGAGTCTTATCCTGCAGAAAATAAAGAGGTTCGTCGAGAATCCCCGTGTAGATCACGACCATAAGCGCAATAAAAACATACTTTTCATACCGCATTACCTTGAAGTACGCTTTGTCGCTCAAAACAAGATTAAAAATGCGCGAGCCGTCAAGCGGAGGTATCGGCAGCAGATTAAAGACCGCAAGCCCTATGTTAAGAACAATCGCATACTGTAATATCAAAAGTATGATATAAATCGCGTAAGAAGCGTGACTTTGTTCATAGACAATCAACAGCACGCGAAAAATGACAGTTGAAATAAAAGCCATAACAAGATTGGAAACGGGACCCGCAAGAGATGTCAGAGCCATCCCGACTTTTGGATTTTTGAATTTGTTCGGGTTCACGGGAACGGGATTCGCCCAGCCGAAGCCCATAAATATCATACATAACGTTCCGAAAAGCGAAAGGTGCTTTATTGGATTCAAAGTTATCCTTCCCGCTTTGCGGGCGGTATCGTCTCCCATTTTTTCGGCAACCCACGCGTGAGCGCATTCATGAACGGGAAAAGCCGTGAACAGCACTATAACGTGAGTGAGTATTTCAAAAAGTCTGTTGTTTTCAAACATAAATTTCTCCTTTTTCGACTTGGTTTATCTTTATGCTATCATTATACTATAAAAAATAAACAAAATCAATAGGCAAAACAGCGAGGTTTCTCTGTGCTTTGAAACAAAATATGAATATTTTGATTTTTTTTGCAAAAACCTCTTGCATTTTATTTTCATTTGTGATATGATAATATTGTTATACCGATAAAGGTAAATCGGTGCGTGTAAAAGCCATACAGAAAAACAAAAGGAGGTGTACACCATGGCAAAGTGCGAAATTTGCGGCAAGGGTGTTACTTTCGGTATCAGGGTTTCTCATTCGCATCATCGTTCCAACAGAGCGTGGAAGCCTAATGTTAAGCGCGTAAAGGCTATTGTAGACGGTACTCCGAAGCATATTTACGTATGCACAAGATGCCTTCGTTCCGGCAAGGTAACAAGAGCTGTTTGATTAACAGAAAATTCCGCACTTCTATGTCGACGGAAGGCGGATTGAAACCGAATTGTACGTACAAAGGGAAACAAGTCCGCAGGCAGTATCCGCGGACTTGTTTTTTTAGTATGATGAACCGCACGTCATACTAAGAAACGGAAGTAACTTGAATTTACCCGGACAAGCCAATGAAAACGGAATTATAGTCAACGGCATTAAAAATTTGACTTGAAGTCAAGCAAAAATTTGCATATATGATTTTTGCGCAGACTGAAAGCACAAATTTTAATGTCGTTTACTATAAATGAAAGACGACCGGCAATTCGCGCTGTAATGTTTACAAAATGTTCATAAAATTTTGCAAAAAGTTTTAGGCATTATCATGTTTATGACTGTATAATAAAATATGAACAAATTTCGCCGGTTTCCGGCCACACGTAAAAAAGGTAATAAACAGGAGGACTTTACATGACAATTACGGACATCAAAATCAGAAAAATAATCACGGAAGGACGTCTCCGCGCTGTTATTTCGATCACTATCGACAATATGCTCGCGGTTCACGATATCAAAGTCGTTCAGGGCGATGAAAGGCTTTTCGTGGCTATGCCCAGCAGAAAGGATGAAAACGGTACGTTCAGAGATATCGTTCATCCTATCGCTCCCGAAGCAAGAGAACTTATAGAATCCAAGATACTTGACGCTTATAAGCGCCACCTCGAACAAATTCAGGCTGAGGAAGAGGCTGAAAAAGCAGGCTTCTGAAACACATCTCCCGCGCGGAAAAGACTACACTTCGGTCTTTTCCGCGCTTTTCTTTTTGTGCAATGTCACTAAAATGTTTTGAAGGATTTTTCCTTTTTCCTATGAACAAAACAGTTAAAAGATTTAAGATATAAAAAAAACTGCCGATATATTAAGTAAAGAATAACCGGTCGGCGGATAACTGCGTCCTTATACGATAATTACGGCAGGAGGTGTCTTGTATGAAAATAAACAGCGGATCGATAAACGCACTTAACGCTTATATGCACGCCGCAGGCTCGGCGTCGGTCAAGAAAACGGGCGGGAACAAAAACAGGAAAAATACCGATACGTTTGAATTCTCACTCGCCGCAAAATCTGCGGCTGATATCAATACGACCGCTTCCGGAGCAAAATCGATTGCTTCCGGGGCTGTAAATTCCTCCGCTTCGCCCGAAAGGATCGCGTACCTTAAGTCGGCGGTCGAAAATAACGGCTACTTTGTTTCAAGCGAGGAAATCGCTTCTTCAATACTTGAATTCTGACAAAGAAACGCGGCGCGGTTTTCGCGAAAACGCCGCAGATCTGATTATGAGAGGTGAATGTCATGCTGGATTACGATCTTTTTCTTATTTTTTCACAGGAATGCAACGCTCACTACAGGCAGCTTTACGGTTTTGAATTAAAAAAATTGAAGCTTATCAAAGAAGATGACATTAAAACCCTCAGCGCGTCACTCCCCGAAGAGCAGGCGCTCGTTATGAAATCAAACTCTCTCGAAACAAAAAGAGCCAAGCTCCTCGGTGAAGAAAACTCGCATAAGACCTTTAAGGATCTTATCGATGAAGCTCCCGATGTCTATAAGAAAAAACTTAACTCGCTGTATGAGGAGCTTTCGTGGCTTATCGGCAGAATAAAAGATATAAACGACATTTCGTCGGTTATTGTAAATAAGAGACTCGCCGTTATGGGAAAAGAACATGAACTCGATACCTACGACGGCAAAGGCGGCGTCTTTAAAACGAACGGCGCCGAAAAACATACTACATTCAACGCGTGAACCGAAAGGATGATATATTATGGCTTCAAGCTTTATGGGAATTTATGTCCAGAGAGACGGCATTAACCTCGCTCAGAAAGCGCAGGATGTTACCGGAAACAATCTTACGAACTCCAAAACAAGCGGCTACACAAGGCAAAGCATAGACCTCGCTTCCGTGAAAATCAGTTCGTCAACGCTCGGCTACAACAATCAGGTGTTCCTTGCGGGAGCGGGCGTCAACGGCGTCGGGGTTACTCAGACAAGAAACGAGATATACGATACGAGATTCCGCACGTATTCCTCCTCAAGCTCCAATCTGGCGGTGAAAAGCAATGTGCTCTCCTCTATCGAGGACGCTATCGACGATATCGAAATAAGTACCATCGACGGCGACAATGAAGAGAATAAAACCGGTTTCGCGTCGATTCTTCAGGATTTCAAGTCGGCTTGGCAGGCTTTTTCCTCTCAGGGAACCGATCAGGTGGATCTCGCGAATATTGCCCGCGCTTCCGCACAGACTGTTGTGGAGGTGCTTCATGATTTTTCAAACAGAATAGAGACTATCTCCGACCAGCTTATTTCCGATACGATTACTTCGGTGGAAAAGGTCAACTCTATCCTCAAGGAATGCGCCGCTCTCAACGAGAGCATTCAGTCGGGCTATATCGCAATGGGCAATTTTTACGACAATAATTACGGCTATCAGGCGGATGTCAACTACGGCCCGCTTGAAATAAAGGATAAGATGAATTCCCTCATCGATGAGCTTTCGACTTATGTTGACGTTTCGTCCACGGTCGAAACGGACGGAACATTTACGATCTCTATCTGCGGAAAAGAAGTCGTAAACCATATGGAGTACTCGAAGCTTACCTATATCCAGGATATAAATTATTACGCGGAGGACAGCTCATCCGAGATATATACCAAAATCGACAACGGTGACGGCACTTATTCCTATGAGGACGCGCAAGGAAACCCGGTTACCGATGAAAGCATAATCAATTCCCTGCAGCCGGTATACTCGCCGTCCGGAGATCACGGAGAGCCTGTCTATACTTACACGTATACCGAAACCGATGAGGACGGAAACGACGTTACAAAAACAAAGCAGTTTATTCTGCAGGACGACGGAAAATACTACAGCATGGATACGGGAGACGCGCTTACAAACGAAGATATCATCGCCGAGCTTGAAGGTCCTTTCCCCGAAACGGACGCGAACGGCAATTACGTTATGCAGAGAGTGACCGCCGACGGCGTGATTAATTATTCCAAGGAGGATATACTTCCCACAAAGCTCTCCTTCCAGCTTACCGCGATGAAATCCGAAAGCAAATGGAAATCATCAAACATACGCTTTGAAGAGGGAATCTATTACCCCGACGACGAATACCGCGCGGCTATGTACGATGCTCTGTCAAAGGGCGAATTTAACGAAGCTTACAATATGGAAAGGCAGATCACAAACAATTATACCGACTTTTCAAAGCTTCCTTCGGATTACGTTCCCGTTTTCGGAGAAAAAGTCAATATCACAAACGCAAAAAATAAAATAACGGATATTACCGCCGATATCAAGGAAGGCTCTCTGAAGGGCGATCTCGATATGTTTAACGGCGCGGGCGCGTATGCCGCCGCGGATCCCATTACGGGCGAAAATACATACAAGGGCATCGAATATTACAGGCAGACCTTCAATGAATTTACCAAGACGATCGTTGACGCGTTTAACTCTGTGTACACCAAAAACGGCTTTGATGAGGGCGACTTCAAAATATTTGAATTCTATACCGATGAGTTTGGAAATGAAATGCAGCTCTCCTCTCAGATAAAGGTGGCGCAGACCTTCGAGGATAATCCTATAAGAGCCGTTCACCCCGAATATGAGGATTCGGGCGATATTACCGATGAATCCAATTTCGATCAGATCGCCAATACATGGGTAAACCGCATTACAAGCGTGTTCGAGGCTGAACATACATACGGCAAGGAATCGGGACAATATACCCTTGAGGATTTTGTGGCGCACTACGGAAATACACTCGGCAAGCAGCTTGAGGATGTCAACCATTCGGAAGACGCAGAGCTTATCTTCCTTGAAGGAGCCGAGGAAATGCGCCTCGATGTTATGGGAGTTTCCACCGATGAAGAGGGCGTGAATATGCTCGTCACACAGAAATGGTACAACGCTATGGCTCGTATGATCACCGCGCTTGACGAGCTTCTGGATAAGCTTATAAACAGCACGGGCAAAGTCGGTCTTTAACAGTCTGTAATGAAAGAGAGGTAATTTGAAATGAGAGTTACGGATCAGTATATGCTGAACCAATATGTCGGCAACAATAATCTTGCGCTCAGCGCGTATATGAGAAGCATGAACAGAGTCCTTACTCAGAAGGATTTCGTCAGGGCATCGGAAAACTCCGTCGCGGCAAATTCCGCTATGAAAATCAGAAAACAAATAAACAATATTGAAATTTATGACGAGAACTTGACTAACGCAAGCAATCTCTTCACTGTTGCCGAAACCAATCTCTACGAGATATCGAGTACGATTTACAATACAATTAACAGTAAGCTTATCTCCATTCAGTCCACAAAGGGTTCCGTTGAATATGAGGCTATCGGCGAGGAAATCAGGCAGCAGGCTGAAGAAATGATTAAGGTCATGAACGCCGACAGCGGTGACAGACAGCTCTTCGGCGGAACAAGCAGCAATAAAGAACCGTTTAAGGTTAAATACTATAAGTGCGAGCCTGACGGAGAATTTAAATACTATCAGACAACGCCTCTTGTTGACGCCGAAAAAGGACAGATCTATAATTACTACGACTCGGAAAACGTTATGGTAAACGATGTCGAGGGAAATCCCGTTCAGATTTACAGGGACGGCGACTCATTCTACGATATGAAAGGAAATCTCCTTGAAGGCGTTGATGTGACCGATGTGACCGAAGCTACCGAGTTTGTCTATGAACAGGAACAGGAAACTACGGCGGCGGGCGATCCCGTGTATACTTACACCGACGCGGCTACGGGAGAGGTTACGAGATATTATCAGAAGGACGGCGTAACCTATGATATGAGCAGCAACGAGGTTACCGACAGCGATATAATCGATAATCTTGAACCTTCCATGATAAACAAGCTCGATGAATACGGTCAGCTTATCCCTATAGAAGCGGAAAAGGACGCCGACGGAAATTATATCGGCATAAAGGATCAGAATATCAAAAAATATGAGGCGGGAGTGGAAGATACTCTCAAATCTATGAGAGCAATCGTTTATTATAACGGCGACGATGTTTCCTCTTACAATAATTCCTCGAAATATAAAGGCTCGGACGGTATCTATATCGATATAGGCATCGGCATCAGATATACTGACAACGGAGATGTTATCCCGTCTACCGCCATGGATATCTCCCTTAACGGCGCAAAGCTTACCGGCTGCGGAATCGACAATACCGATGACGGCTATAATGACAGCAACAATATCATTCAGCTTGCTTTTGACGCCGCAAGAGCCGCCTACACCGCAGGCGATACAAGCACTAACGGAATGGTAGACTGCAACCGTCTTATCGATAAGCTTTCAACGGCTCAGAAAACCGTTCTCAGCGCTATCACCGAGTTAGGAGTAAAACAAAACAGCATTGATTTTCATCTTTCCAAGGACAGCGACTATACGCTCAATCTCTACGAACAGCAAAATGACGTTGAAGGCGTTGATCTTACTACCGAGATCACCAATCTCACGGCGGCTCAGGCGGCTTACAACGCGGCGCTCCGTCTTTCCGAAACAGCAGTTCCGACAAGCATTTTCGACTACATTTAATGTAAACCAAATTTAATTTGAAAGGCAGTGATTTTATGGATCCGCTTTTGAAAATCACATCTATTCCCATTGATATCGAAGTCAAGATTCACAAGGCTTCCCTTGAACCGATAGTGGATCTTCCGAAAGTCAAAATTTCGCGCGACAAGGGTGAATTCAACATTGACGCCGAGCCTGTTCAGATTCAGATCGATAATACCAAAATGTATAATTCCATAGGTCTTAAAAAACCTCTTCAAAGAGGTCTTGAGTACGGTGACAAGGGTCTTTCCATAAGTTATCAGGCGGTTGCAAAAATTGCCTCGGACGCAAGCAATGTCGCAAACGGCAAAACAAACGCGTCCGAAATAGCTAAGAGCGACAACACCGCCGATGCTTTGAAAAATCTCGATATGGTTACCGCGTTTATCCCCGAAGACGGTCCCGATATTTCCTGGAAGGACGGAAAACTCAGCATTAACTATACCGCAGATAAGCTTAATATCGATTTCGATATTCACAAGCAGAAATTTAAGTTTACTCCGGGAAGCGTTGAATTTATCGTAAATCAGCTTCCCAAAGTCGAAATAGAATACACGGGCGAACCTATCTACTTCCCCGCGCGCGATGAATAAACAATAAAACGAGGCAGGTGTTTCCGTGAGCAGCTATATTACCGTAAAAACAAGAGATTTTGATGTGTTGGAGATCTCGGAAAAGGAAGTCATAACTTTCGCAAAGGGCATCTTTGCGTTTGAGGATTATTTCCGATATGTGCTTATCGCACCGCTCGGCGAAAATAAATTTCCCATGTGGCTCCAGTGCATCGACAATGAAAATATCTGCTTTATTATCTTTAACCCCCTTGAATGCTGCGAAAATTACAGCGTTACCATCTCCGATGAAGAAAAAGAGCTTCTGGGTATCAAGGCGGGGGAAGAAAATAATATCGAATACCTCGTTATCGCCGTTGTTCCCGAAAAATACAGCGATACAACGGTCAATCTCAAAAGTCCCATCGCGGTAAATACCAAAAAAAATACCGCTTTGCAGATAATAGCACCCGAAAAGTATCCCATAAAGTTTCCCCTTTTCTCCAAAAAGGAGGAAAAGTGATGCTGATTATTACAAGAAAGATCGATGAGGGAGTCGTTATCGGCGATAATATTCGGGTGACTGTCGCAGAAATAGCCAAGGACAGAGTTAAACTCGGAATTGAAGCTCCTTCCGATGTTAAGATCATACGGAACGAACTCTATTTCACAGAAAAATTCAACGTCCAGGCGGCTACAAGAAAGCTTCCCGTCAGTCTTGTGGCTGAAATACTCGACGGAAAGAATTCTTCCGATAAAAACTGATAAACTACGAAAGGAAGTAATATCATGTCTGATTCATCAAGCAGTTCGCTTTCGTCTTCTACAATTGCAAACCGCACCGTTATGTCGGGTCTTGCTACAGGTCTTGACACAGAGGCGCTTGTAAAGGCGGCAACGGCTAATTTAAAATCCTCAATCAATACTAAAAAACAAAAGCTTCAGACTCTGCAGTGGAAACAGGACGCTTACAGAGATGTAATATCAAAGCTCTCCGACTTTCAGGATAAATACCTTAATATCCTTTCGTCCACGTCCATAAGAGCTAACGCGGTTATGAACAAATATACCGCCGTCTCCTCCAACGATAAGGTGCAGACCAGCGCATCCTCCACGGCGACTCCCGCGGAATACACCATAACGTATTCTCAAAAAGCTACAAAAGCTGAGATAAAGGGCGGGAAAATCACAGACGGCTCAATAAATCTTGATTTCTCCAACGCACAGGAAGATACAAATACCGTTTCGGTCACCCTCGACGGAAGCACAAGATCGGTTACCTTTGCGGGCGGCTCGGATGTCAAGCAGAATTTTCTCGATGCCCTTAACAAGGAATTTGAAAATGTTTCCTCCGCTAAATTCACCTTCAAAGACGGCAGCGACGGAACAACAGGAACTCTCACTCTCGATACCGAGGAAGGAGATGTTGTTTCCCATAACTTTAAAGTAGCTTATGACGACTCAGTCGGCTTAAGCAGCGATGCCTACAGCACTATCTCAAAAAGCGCTTCTGTCGGTGACATCGGCTTTACTACCGCACTTATAGGAGATGAATTTCAGTTCTCCATAAACGGTGTCGATTTTTCATTTACAAGGGACAGCACCATAAGCAATATAATAAGCACCGTAAATAAAAGCGAAGCGGGAGTTACTCTTTCCTTTTCGTCTCTTTCGCAGAGCTTCACTATCGCTTCAAACGGAACCGGAGCGGGTCAGGAAATAGAGATCTCTCAGCAGAAGGGCAATCTCATCAATGCTCTCTTTAACTCGCAGGATGGGGTAGGCGGCACTGTAAACGACGGAAACAACGTTTCCGACCCGTTTGTCAATCGCGTGGTTAATACCGATACTTCTCTTACCGCGTCACTTTCGTCGCTTAACGGCTATGAAAGCGGAACAAAACTCACCATCACGGTTGACGGCGCGGATGTCAAGCTTGATCTCTCCGATCTTGTAAAACAGCAGGAAACAGCTAAAATCAAGATCAAAGATGAGGACGGCGAAGAAAACGAATATACCGCCAAGGTATTTGAATCGAAAGACGGAGATACCCTCTATACCTACACAACAACCGATGAAAACGGAAAAACCACGCATTACGCGTCCGCTGACGAAAACGGAGATATTTCAGATGTTTACACCGTAGTTGAGGAATCGGACGGCACAACTATAGCTTACAAGGACGGACAAAGCTACACCGAAGATGAACTTGACAACGTGTCTAAGGAAACCGTTTTCGAAGACTCTGAAATCAAATACAAGGAATATACCGCGGATGAATATGAGAAGGCTCTGAATGAAGCTTTCAAGACGGCTTCCAAAACAGCCGGCGTTGATGAAAACGCGGTTTCGTTCAGCGTTACAAGCGATAACAAAATAACGTTAAACTCGTCACTTCCCGTTAAGATAAACAATGCCTACTCTTTCGGCTTCGACACTAGCGTAAACTATTCCGAAACGGCTATGGGCATGAGCGGGAAGATCAGCGACGGACCGCTTACATTCACGGACGGCAACGGAAATACAATTTCTATCGGCAGTGAAAGCGACGGTACTACGCTTATGCAGCTTATCACCATGAAGGATTCCGATGGAAACAATTATTTCAGCTATAACGCTTCTGACTATACCGTCACTCTCGCAAGCGGCAAATCACTTTCGGGCGCGGATGAAAATACAATTAATTTCCTGAACGAAAACTTCGGAGTGTCCATGACGGCGCGCGGAACAAACGCAAGAATAACAATCAACGGCGTGACGCTTGAAAATGCCGAAAGCACCTTCACTATTGACGGAACATCAATAAATATCAGCAATGTCGATAATTTCAACGCGGATGATCCCGATTCCGACGATGAGCCTATAACTATTACGACTTCAAAGGATAACAGCGCAATCAAGGAAACAATTATAAGCTTTATCAACGATTATAATACCCTGATTCAGGATCTGTATACGCAGGTCAAGACCGCTCGTCCTAAGGATGACGATGAGTACTATGATCCTCTTACCGAAGAGCAGGAGGATGAAATGAGTGACGATGAGATTGAAAAGTGGAACGAAAAGGCAAAGCAAGGCTGGCTTTACAATGACGCCAGCGTCAATAAGCTCATCAATAAGATAAGATCCGCCGTTTCCACTTCGTTTAACGGAATGACGCTTTACGATCTCGGTATCACCCTTAAAGCCAACGGTTTGACCGATCCCACATATGAAATTGACGAATCAAAGCTTGAATCGGCTATAAGCACATGGGGCGATGATATCACCAAGTTCTTCACAGATTCCGAAAACGGTCTTGCGGCTAATCTCAACAATGCTATAGATGCCGCTATCAGCACAAAAACCACTGACGGCTCCGGCAATTCAAAATGCTACGGATATCTTACTATGCTCGCAGGCGTTGATAACACAGTATCCGCAACGAAAAATCAGCTCTATACTCAGATGAATTCCATTCAGTCATATATCGATGTGCTTCAGGAAAGATATGAAAAAGAGCAGGAAAGTCTCTGGAGCAAGTATACATCGCTTGAAACCTACGTGGCCAACATGAACGCTCAATTGTCGTATTTCACGTCATAACGTAATAAATATTGAAAGGCTTTTGCTATGCGTAATC
Organism: uncultured Ruminococcus sp.; assembly: GCA_964501705.1. Lineage (GTDB taxonomy): Bacteria > Bacillota > Clostridia > Oscillospirales > Ruminococcaceae > RGIG4694. The sequence goes on from CAZCUQ010000023.1 coordinate 18,655, forward strand.
CTTATCAGAAGTATATGCAGAAGGCGGGAGAAACAATGACTCCCGCCGAACGCACTGCGGCTGTCTACGATAAATGCATAACCGAACTGCAAAAGGCAATATACTATATTGATGAGAAGGACGTTCCGAATGCTCATAAGTGTATTGTTAAAGTTCAGGATATCATTGATATTTTAGACAGTCATCTTGTAGAAAAATATGAAATATCAAACAACTTCGCCGAGCTTTATTCTTTCCTGCGCGAAGAGCTTGTTTCGGCGAATATCAAAAAAGATTCCGAAAAAATCAAGTCAATCATTCCGTTTTTTGAAAATCTTAAGTATTCCTTTACGGAAATGAGTAAGAAAGGAATGTAAAATGGACGGTAAGCTTTTGGCTCTCGCCGATAAAAAAATCGAACAGATGGAGCGTTACAGCGATATAACATCAAAGCTTATCTACGAAGATGTCGATGGTGTCGGCGAATTAATCGACAACAGGCAGGAGATAATTACTTCAATTACGGGTATCTCCGCTGAAATGAATCAGTACGTCAGCGAGCAAAGCATTGACCGCAGAGAAACTCTTACGAAGGTTCTCCAGTCGGAAGAGATTTTCGATCTCAACGAGGAGCTTTCCGTTCTCCAGACTAAAATAAAAACGATCGCAAGGATACGCGAGGAGATAAATCGTAAAGATAAGATCGCCATGGACAGAATGGTCAAGCTGCGCAATGAAGCATATGACGCTCTCAAAAATGCCGCAAAAAGCAAGCAAACTATCAACTATTATTCCCCGAACTCCGGCGGATCGCTTAGTAACGGCGGCAAATTCAATACTTCTTCATAACCTTTCGGAAACAAAAGAGGTCAGCGCTTCCTTTGTTTCCATTTACTGTCCGTAGCTCAATCGGATAGAGCGTCAGACTCCGACTCTGAAGGCTGTGGGT
>CAZCUQ010000024.1:0-19575 GCA_964501705.1 uncultured Ruminococcus sp.
TAAAGCGTCGGATTGTGGTCCCGAAGATCGTGGGTTCGAATCCCATCTCCCACCCTTATAACAGAATATTCGTAAGCGGAATCAGTAATGTTTCCGCTTTTTTTTGTAATTATTTGCGGGTAGTTACTTAAAAGCAGATAAAATATCTAAAGTTTTATCTGTTTCCGCCGATATCCTTTATAGGGAGTTTTACTCTTAAATTGTGAAAAGAGAGGAGATGTTTATTACGGTTGTTCATAATTCCACGGATTATAATTTTTTATTGAACAGAAATAAACAATCAGCTTCATCTCTTAAAAAGAATCTGGAAAAGATTTCTTCCGGATATCAGGTCAACCGCGCCGCAGACGACGCAGCCGGTCTTGCCGTGTCCGAAAAAATGAGGGGTATCATTGCGGGTCTGAATCAGGGCATTGATAATATAAATGACGGCATAAGCTATATCCACTCGGTGGACGGAGCTTCACAGGAAATTCAGGATGTTCTTCACAGGCTTTATGTTCTCGCCGATCAGGCCGCTAACGGAACATATGATGACGAGGTTGACAGACGGGCTATCGACCGTGAGTATCAGCAGCTTATCGATGAGATAGATCAGATGACCGATACCGCAAACTTTAATGATCTTCCTCTTTTTGAAAAGCATATGTCGGAATACGGGCTTTATGAGGGCAATATTGTTCACGAAGAACCTATTGTTATAGATGAAACAAATGACTGTCTCGTTTTCGGGTATAACCAGAACGACACTCACAAGGAGATCACTCTTAATCTTGAACACGGGAGATATCTCACTCCCGAAGAGCTTGCGGATGAGATCGACTCCGTTCTGTATAATGACGCTCACGATCTTATAATCGGAGTTGACGATAAAGGACAGTTCACCATTCAGTGTGAAAACGGCGATATGGAATACATATGCGGAACAGGCGCTTCACTGTTCTATGACAGAACCCAGGGTGTATCGGGAGGCTGTCTTCTGGGCGTCACGGACTTTTTGACAGATAAATCGGAGCTTAAGATCAACAGCGGCAAGAACGATGTGATACAGTTTCGCTTCGCGAACGAGGATGTTCTTCACAGCATAACGATAGAAGAGGGCTTCTATACACGCAGTCAGCTCATCGATAAATTGAACGAAAAGTTTAAAGAGGCGGGCATTTCCGATATTGTTAAGGCGGAGGCGGTTACCTCCGATGATGGCAGGCACGTTATCGCCCTTAACAGTAAGGATGCGGTTACGGGTCTTGCGGGAAACTTTATCAGAATGGATACAAAAAGCGGCAGTGTGATTGAAAATCAGTCTCCGATCTGCGATATTTCTTACTACGCCGATGAAAAAAATACACAGGCTGTGGTTGACGGAAAAAAGGTTATATCGGAAACAAACGGCGTGGAGATCGTCAGGGGCAGAAACGATTATTTTTACGTAAATTACGCGGATTATGATTCGCCGACCGCGGCGGAATACAAAATATCTCTGCTTGATGACGGAGAAAACGTTAAAACCTATACGAGAGAGGAGCTTGCCGAAAGAATAAACGCGGAGTTTGAGAAAAATAATATCCGCGCAACGGCTTTCTGCGATGATGAAACAGGCGGTACGATAGACCTTAAATCGGATCAGTACGGCGAAAAATGCCTGCTTGATCTGGTTGAGAATAAGGTGCCGAGCGATTATGCGCTCCATGATCTTTTCGATGCGGGCGCTCTTAAGGAAGTTTCAACAACGCGTTCAAAATCAACATATTCGCCCTTTTATTTTAATGCGTACAAGTCGCTGAGCAGCGGCGTAACGGTTACTCAAAATACTGATGAACTGACGTTCAGAGTTACGTACAGAAACAACCAAACGGCAAGCTCAACAACAACCGCGGAGATCAAGTTTGATCTCGGAGTCACGTCTTCAAAGACAATGACAAAGGATCAGATATTAAGTGCGCTTAATTCGCAGCTGGGAAATTATACTGACCCGAACGGCGTCAAGCTTTCCGATATAATGGAATTTTCCCTTAACTCCTACGGCGGTCTTAAGCTTGAGGGAAAAAGCGGAATCGTTTCGGACAGCGTTATGTACGCAACGGCGCTGCAGAGCAGCTCGGGCTACAGAACATTTATCAGAGATGTTACGTACAGTCAATATACGAGAACCGTAAACGGAACGTCTACCGACGTATATACCGATACGGATGATTCAAAAAATTATCCGTACTATATGGTGGCGGGAACAACTTCCGAGGCAAACTCCTATGTGAACAGTCAGGTTTTCTCAGCGGGTGCGACGGCGGATTATCTGAAATATCAGACCGTCACGGTAAGTCCCATAGCGGGAACCAGCACAAACACCGCGTCGGGCGAATCTCAGGTCGGCAACTATGTGCATACCCAGGGAAGCACAACATTTAACAGCATCGGTACTTTGTTTACCGCAAGCAACGGTCACGGCTGTCTTAAAGATTTTTCCCTGACTCTTGATTTTTACGGAAAAAACGGAGCATCCCTCGGAAAAAAAACAATAAGCGTCTCTGAGGGAGATACATACGATACTTTCAAGTCAAAGCTTCAGTCGGTTCTGAATAACAACGGCGACACGCTCGGAACGGTTGAGTACAACGGAGATTCATTTACGATAACAACGTTCGCAGCCGGCGAAGGAGCAAGAATTGAAGCATCAGGTACTATGCTTCAGTCCGCGTCCGTCAATCCAATCGCTTCAAGAGACGGCGCGGTGGTTGACTGGGATACAGGAAAGGTAAGCGTTCCCTCTACCCTGACAGTTTCCAATGTATACTCGCATTTCACAAACGGAAGTCTTACGCTGTATTCTTCCGATCAGAAGGACGCGGACGGCAATGTTACTCAAAAGCAGAATAATATTTTACGTATCACTGTCGGCAGCAAGAGTTATAATCTTGATCTTACGGGTACCTACAGAAGCGTCAGTGAGCTTTGCAGCGCGATCAACACAGAACTGACAAATAACAATACAGGCGTCACCGCAAAGCTTTCATCCGATGGCAAGGGTATCGTTTATTACGGACCTGCGGGCAGCACAAATAGCATTTCCATCAGCGCAGCCGACTTTACGGGGCAGTCACATCTCGGAGAGACGAAAATGACAGCCTCCGCAGAAGGCGCCGTTGTGGAAAACGGAAAGATCCTCACTCCGGCAAAGCTTGTTTTCACTCAGATAAGCAATCACTTCCCGTTTACGCCCACATCGTCGAACAACACGCTGGAATTTAAATATATGACAGCGGCAAATGTGGAAAAAACACTGACAGTAACGCTCAATGCGGGTCAGACCTATGACGGATCGAGTATAGCAAGCGCGATATCAAACGCTGACACAAGCACTGACGGACTGTCAGCGGTATACAAAGACGGACAGCTTATAGTTACGACAAACAGCAAGGGAGACGGAGCGAAATTTATCAGCGTAGGCGGAACGTCAAATCTTCAGAAGATAAAAAACAGCTCGGAAACAATTACGGGCGGCGTGGTTGTCGGCAATAAAGTCGAAACCAAGGGGTATCTTTATAACGATTATTTCTATACCCTTGATGATTACCCCATGATAATTGATTCGACAAACAAAACCATAGCGTTGAATGTCAATGGAAAAGCCATAACAACAACTCTTGCGGAGGGGACGTACTCTTCCCTGAGTGCTTTGTATAGTGAATGCAAGAAAAAAATAGAGGCGGCATGCACAGGCAATAATGCCGTTACCGTAAGCTATACAGGCAGTTACAGCAAGCTTGTATTATCAACGAACGCTACGGGTACCGATGCAAAAATATCCGTTGCATCGAACAATACGGCTCCGATATTCAGCTATGCAAGCGTTGACAGTTCGCCTTCCATCAGATACTGCACCGATAACAGATGCAGTATCACCGGCACGAGGGATATATCGGAGGGAGTAACTCTGCACTACTGGGATAACTCATTTACATTTTCTCTGACTCCGGAGGGCGAAACCACAGCGCAGTCATATACGATAACACTCGGCGATGATCTCGCGCAGGGAGGTACGGAGGAGCGAACCTATACCGCTGAGGAAATAAAAAAAGAACTGCAGGAAAAACTCAACGCAGTCGCCGGGTTTAAAGACGACGCTCAGACTATCCCGATTCTCACTGTGACTCTGAACGGAGGAAAGCTTGGTATAAAAGGAACCGTTTCGTCAAATACGCTGGGAATAAATGACTTTGAAGGTAAGCTTTTCGATAAGATCTTTCAGGGCGCGGTTTACGGCACCGGTGAAGAGCATACCGACACTGAAGGCACAACGGTCGGCGAGACGCTGTCTTATCTTATCGGCAGAAACGATATGGAACCCGAAACCGAAGATGAGATTGAATCCGGCAAAAACGTTATTATCTGCAAGGGTATCAATGACGAGATCAAATTTGATTTCACCTACAACGGCAGAACGCAAACCATAAGCTTCACAATAGCCGGCGGTGCATATACGCGCGAGGAACTCGCCGAAGCCATTCAAACAAACGGAAGAAATGTTTTTTCAAGTCTCACGGATGAAAACGGAAAAGCTTTCGCATCCGATTTCTTCAATGTTTCCATAGGTCTTGAGGATCTTGAACAGTACGGAGTCAAAGAAAACAACACGGGTATCTCAAGTGAAAACAAGCTGGTTTACTGGTGCAAGCTCCCCGATGACGGCACTCACGAGGATGTAAGCATAGTTTTGGACGGTATGCGCGGAAACAGCGCGTACAAGATATTCTACGACTCCGCAAATTCTCCCTCGCCGACAACGATCTTAGGTATAGCAAATCTTGAAAACGGGTTGACGGTTGACAGCAGCAACGATTCAATGAGCTTTTTTGTTGACGGAGAATCTGTCAGCATACGTATCAGGCATGGCGATTACGAAACCTGCGGGGATCTCTGCGACGCGCTGAACAGCGCACTTGAAGAGGCGGGCGGAAAAGTCGGGGCAATGGTAAAGGATAACCATATCCAATTTTATACAACAAAGAACGGCGATTTTGTTTTCGATAAATTCAGCGGCGGAGGCGCGGACGCTATTTTCTACGGCAAAGACAGCCGCGATGAAGATACCGAAATAGGCATTATGGTCGGCAGACGCACAAACGACTACATCTGGATCCAAAAAACCAGAGTTGACGATCATCTCATGCACATAAACACCACCGGCATAACTACCGTGGAAAGAGCCTTGAAAGCAATGGATCGTTTAACGGACGCAAACAACTATCTCTCACGGTGGAGAGCGCTTTCGGGAGCAAATGAAAACCGTTCGGAGCATACTCTCAGCAGAACCAATGTATACATTGAAAATCTCACGGCTGCGGAATCACGTATAAGAGATACGGACGTCGCGGAGCAGTTCGCGTCACTTATCAGGAATCAAATCCTTATGCAGGCACAGCAGTCAATGTTTTCAGCCGCACAGGAGCATATGTCATCCGCGCTCGACATACTTGCGTAAAAAAAACGGAACGGGAAAATCTATCCTGTTCCGCTTTTTTTACTTATCCGCGAGTTTTTCGCTGATCCCGCGTATTACTTCGGCGTTTTTCTCATCGGAAATCTTTGCTTCATATCTGTTATAGAAGCCGTTGGGAGTGTCCCATATAACGGGAACAAATCCGCAGTCGGTGAGCTTTTCGAGAACATATTCGAGACATTCGGAAGAATCCTTGATCTCCGCGTCGGGAGCGAAATTTCCCGCGGGATAGCCCGCAGTCGTTTCTCCGAGAAAAACGGGGATATTTTTTTCTGTAAACGCTTTTGTGAGCTTATCGCACTGATCGTCGATATAGTCTTTCCATTTCTTATTGCCTATGCTGTTTGACCAGTACATGGCGTTATCAACGTAATGCACAGAAACCATAAGCTTATCCGAAGCCGTATCGTTCGGCATAGTAAAGAGGGGAGAGGTCGTATTGTCGATATTCGTCCAATATCCCGAAACGATAAGCACTCGTTCGGCGTTGTTTCCGCCTGTTTTTCGCACGGCATCGACAAAGGTCTGATTCAAAAGATTTGTCATTTTATACGCGTCTGATTTGGAAAGCTCCTTTAATTCTCCGTTTTCGTTGAAACGGTTTCCGCCAAGATACTCGTTGAAGCCCTCGAATACGAGATCGTAAGGATAATCCTTGAAATAAGAGGCAATCTGCTCCCAGAGATGCGAGAATATTTCCGCGCTTTTTTCGTCATCGTTTCTTCTGATGATGAACTCGTCGAAGTGATGGCAGTTTATGACTACTTTCAGATTTTCGGCGAGAGACATATCAACGATTTCTCCGACTCTTGCCAAAAGTTCGGGATTTATATCCCATTTTCCGTCATTTTCCATCATATTTCCCCAGAATACGGGAATTCTGACGGTATCGAAGCCCGCGTCCTTTATGCCCTTTATCATTTCCTGGGTGGTAACGGGAGCGCCCCATTTTGTTTCATAATCCGATGGGGTATTGTTTCCCGCTATCGGAATCCATTCGTAAGTGATCTTCTCGCAGTCAGCCGCGTCATATGCTTCCATTGTGTTTCCGAGATTAAGCCCTATGCCCATTTGCCTTGCCATTTCATTTGCCGTTACGGGCGAAGGATTTTCCGATTCGGCGGCTGTTGTCGTTTCTTCGGAAACCGCCGCGTTCGATGCGCTTTCTCCACCGCAGCCCGTGAGAAGAATGATCCCCGACATAAGTACCGAGATGATCTTTGCCGCTGCTTTTGATATCATAGATTTATCCTCCTTTTACATTTCATAGAAATATTAACACTTTTTTGAGGATATGTCAATAGAGAAATTGTAAACAGATTTCCTCTCCTCAAAGATGATTCTATTATGTAACCGTTTCTTTTAAATATCAAGCTTTTTATTTATTCTTCGACAGAGTAATGCTTTTTTCTGTTTTAAAGCGTGTAATAAATACCCGCCATATTTTGATAATATTCAACAAAAAATAAAAATATATTATTATTATCTATTGACAAATCATTCAGAATAATGTACAATAGTATATAATAAAATACTTAATCTCGTAATAACGGAGGAAAAATAAATGGCATCTGTTAAATTGACCGAATTGATAGACACTGCTGTTTTGCAGGAAATTCAGGACGGCTTTGCCGAGGTTACCGGCATGGCGGCTCTTACTACCGACGCCGACGGCAACCCCGTTACAAACGGAAGCAACTTTACGGATTTTTGTATGAAATATACGCGCAAATCAAAGCTCGGCTGCGAAAGATGCGAAAAATGCGACCGCGACGGCGGAGATCAGACCCGCAGGTTCGGACACGCAAAGGCTTATTCCTGCCACGCGGGACTTATGGATTTTGCCGCTCCCATTATGGTAAACGGCGAGTTTATAGGTTCGTTCATCGGAGGACAGATACTTACTCGTGAACCTGATGAAGGGAAATTCCGCAGGATCGCTTTTGAACTCGGCATAAATCCCGACGAGTACATAGACGCGCTCAGAAAAGTAAAGATCGTTCCCAAAGAACGCGTTGAGGCTTCGGCTAAATTCCTGCACACCATTGCGAAAAACATCTCGGCAATGGCTTATTCAAGTTATCTTGAAAAACAGAGAAGCAGTATGCTTTCTTCAAGTATCAGCGCAACCAGCGATGTTATGCACAGGGTCGAGGCTGTCGCCGAGACATGCATAAGCTCCGTAAACGCTATGGACGAAAAATTCAAGGAACTTTCAAAAATCGCTGCCGAATGTGTAAATGAAGTAAGAACGGCAAACAGCGCGGCTAACGTTATCCAGAATATCGCGCTGAATACGAAGATCCTCGGATTCAACGCTTCCATTGAGGCTTCGAGAGCAAAGGAAGGCGGCAAGGGCTTCGGCGTTATAGCGCAGGAAGTCAGAAACCTTGCGGAGACCTCTAAAAACTCCGCTGACGAAATTGAAGAACGAATCAAGAATATTGAGGCTTATGCTTCGCATATCGAAGTAAGCACAAGAGAATCGGGAGAGCTTGTCCATACTGCGGTATCGGGTATCGAACAGCTTAAAAACGCAATAAGTTCAGCAGAAGTCAATTAACTGTGCAAACAAACCGAATCGGGTGCCTTTCCCACATATGGGAAAGGCTTTTTGTCTGTCGCTTTGCGGCTATTGTAGTATATGGACAATAAATTCCCTTAAAATTTGTGTGAATTTTTTGTCACATTCCGCTTGAATTCTTAACCGTTTTGTAGTATAATTAAATTTGTAAGTGTATGCGGCTTGATTGATAATAACCGCAGATTATTTTCCGCGGGTCAATGCGGATAAACTATAATAAGGAGGTTCTGTTATGGCAGAAATATCCCAGGTTCCCTTTAAGGGAACGGCTGAACAGGAAAGTCAGCTTATGGAAGTCATTGCAAAACACAAGGAACAGCCAGGAGGTCTTATGCCGATCCTCCAGGAAGCACAGGGCATTTACGGCTATCTTCCCATTGAAGTGCAGACTATGATAGCTGATGGTCTCGGCGTTTCACTTTCGGAGGTTTACGGCGTAACTACGTTCTATTCGCAGTTTTCCCTTACTCCCAAGGGCGAGCACCGCGTAAGCGTCTGTCTCGGAACGGCTTGCTATGTCAAAGGCTCTGACAAGGTTCTTGAGGCGGTTGAAAATCATCTCGGAATAAAAAGCGGAGAATGTACTTCCGACGGAGGATTCTCAATTGACTGCTGCCGCTGTGTCGGCGCGTGCGGACTTGCTCCCGTTATGCTTGTCGACGAGGATGTTTACGGCAAAGTCGATCCCAAAGAGGTTGCGTCGATTCTCGATTCATACCTTTCCAAAGAAGGAGGCGCCAAGTAATGACTATCGAAGAACTTAATAAAATTAAAGCGTCTAAGGAAGACATTATCAAGGTTAGAAAATTAGTTGCCGAAGAGGGTGAAAAGCTCGCCAAGGAAACAGGCTACCGCAAGCAGATTCTCGTCTGCGGAAGTACGGGCTGTACGTCTTCGGGTTCAATGAAGGTTTTTGAGGCTCTTAACGATGAGCTTAAAAAACAGGGTCTTGATAAGGAAATACTCGTTGTAAGAACAGGCTGCTTCGGTCTGTGCGCTTTAGGTCCCATCGTTATCGTATATCCCGAAGGAACATTCTATGCTCAGGCTACCCCGGAGGGTATAGTGAGAATAGTTGACGAACACCTTAAAAACGGCAATGTTGTAAAGGATCTCCTTTACAAGGAAACTGTACATACGGACGGAAGCATTATCCCGCTTTCCGAAACGAACTTCTATAAAAAGCAAATGAGAATCGCTCTCCGTAACTGCGGCGTTATCGATCCCGAAGATATAGACGAATATATCGCGACAGACGGATATCAGGCGCTTTACAAGGTTCTCACAAGCATGACTGCGGATGATGTTATCAAGGAACTTCTTGATTCCGGCCTTCGCGGAAGAGGCGGCGCGGGTTTCCCCACGGGAAAGAAATGGGCGTTTGCCAAGGCTTCACAGGGCGATATCAAGTACGTTTGCTGCAACGCCGATGAAGGCGACCCGGGCGCGTTCATGGATCGTTCGATACTTGAAGGAGATCCCCTCGCGGTAATCGAGGCTATGACGATCGCGGGCTTCACGATCGGCGCAAAGCAGGGCTTTATATATGTGCGTGCGGAATATCCCGTTGCCGTGCAGAGACTTCAGATAGCTCTTAAACAGGCTAAGGAATACGGTTTGCTGGGAGATAATATCTTCGGCACGGATTTCTGCTTTGATATCGAGATACGTCTCGGCGCAGGCGCGTTTGTCTGCGGCGAGGAAACAGCTCTCATGACTTCCATCGAGGGTCACAGAGGCGAACCCAGACCCCGTCCTCCGTTCCCCGCTGTCAAGGGACTTTTCGGAAAGCCTACCGTTCTCAACAACGTTGAAACATACGCAAATATCGCTCAGATAATCCGCAACGGAGCTTCATGGTATAACAGTATAGGCACCGAAACTTCAAAGGGTACAAAGGTATTCGCTCTCGGCGGAAAGATCACAAATGTCGGTCTTGTTGAGATCCCCATGGGAACAACTCTCCGCGAGATCATCGAGGAAATAGGAGGCGGCATCCCGAACGGCAAGAAGTTCAAGGCTGCTCAGACAGGCGGACCTTCGGGCGGATGTATTCCTGCGGAGCATATCGATACTCCCATCGACTATGAAAGCCTTACCGCACTCGGTTCCATGATGGGTTCCGGCGGACTTATCGTAATGGACGAGGATACCTGTATGGTAGATATCGCGAAGTTCTATCTTAACTTCACGGTTGACGAATCCTGCGGAAAATGTACTCCCTGCCGCGTAGGCACAAGAGCGCTCCTCAGATACCTTGAAAAGATCACATCGGGCAACGGCGAACCCGAAGACCTTGAAAAGATAGAAGAGCTTGCGAATCATATGAAGGTTTCTTCGCTCTGCGCTCTCGGTCAGTCCGCTCCGAACCCGATTCTCTCCACACTGCAATACTTTAAGGACGAATATATCGAGCATATTGAAAATAAGCACTGTCCGTCGGGCGTGTGCAAGAATCTGCTTAAATACGAGATCAATCCCGAAGCCTGCAAGGGCTGTACTCTCTGCGCGAGAAACTGTCCTGTCGGCGCTATCACCGGTACCGTTAAGAAACCTCACGTTATCGATGCGAATAAGTGCATAAAGTGCGGCGTATGTATGCAGAACTGCAAGTTCGGCGCTATCACAAGAAAGTAAGCTTAGGAGGACAGCTGATATGGAAACTAAAATGATTCATCTTAAAATAAACGGAATTTCCGTAGAGGTTCCCGAAGGCACTACTGTTCTTGAAGCCGCGAGAGCCGCAAATATTGAAATTCCCACGCTTTGCTATTTAAAGGATATCAACTGCATCGGCGCCTGTCGCGTCTGCATGGTTGAAATAGTCGGCAGAAGAGGTCTTGCCGCTTCCTGCGTTTATCCCGTTGAAGAGGGCATGGAGGTTCTTACGAATACTCCCAAGGTCCGCGCTTCGAGAAAAACCACTTTGGAGCTTATACTCTCCACTCACCGCAAGAAATGCCTTTCCTGCGAAAGAAACAATTCCTGCGAGCTTCAGAAGCTTGCCCTTGACTATAACTGTGATGATGAAAGATTTGAGGATGAGGTTCAGTCTTACGAGATAGACGATCTCTCTCCTTATGTTGTAAGAGATAACAGCAAATGCGTACATTGTATGCGGTGCGTGGCTGCCTGCAAGAATTTGCAGTCGGTATCCGTTATAGGCGCTATCAGAAGAGGCTATAAGGTTCATGTGGGCTGTGCGTTTGACAAGTCGCTTGCGGATTCTCCGTGTGTCGGCTGCGGTCAGTGTATAGTTGCCTGCCCCGTGGGTGCTCTCACCGAAAAGAGCAGCGTACAGAAGGTATGGGATGCTCTCGCGGATTCTTCAAAGAAGGTAGTATTCTTTACGGCTCCCGCAATAAGAGCGACTCTCGGCGAAAGCTTCGGTATGCCGATAGGCACTAACGTTGAGGGTAAGATGGTAAACGCTATCCGCCGTCTCGGCGCGGACGAGGTGTTCAACATGGACGTTACCGCCGATCTCACCATTATGGAAGAGGCTAACGAGCTTATCGAAAGAATAAACGGCGGAAAAACTATACCCATGTTCACTTCCTGCTGCCCCGGCTGGGTAAAATTTGTTGAGCATTACTATCCCGAATTCCTTCCTCATCTTTCCACCTGCAAATCTCCCCAGCAGATGTTCGGCGCTGTTCTTAAGAGCTACTACTGCACGAAGAACAACATCGATCCGAAAGATTTGTTTGTTGTCAGCGTAATTCCCTGCACGGCGAAAAAGTTCGAGGTAACAAGAGAAGAGCAGAAGAGAGACGGTTCCGAGGACATTGATGTGGCTCTCACAACAAGAGAACTCGGAAGAATGATAAACAGCGCGGGTATCAAGTTCACCGAGCTTAGTGATGAAAAGTTTGACGATCCTTTCGATGTTGCTTCGGGCGCGGGTACTATCTTCGGCGCAACGGGCGGCGTTATGGAGGCTGCTCTCAGAACGGCTGCCGCTACTCTCGATAAGTCCTGCGACCTTGTTGATTTCAAGGAAGTAAGAGGAACAGAGGGAATCAAGGAGGCAACCTACAATGTTGGCGGCATGGATATAAATGTATGCGTTGCTTCGGGTCTTGCAAATGCACGCAAGGTTATTGAGATGGTTAAATCGGGCGAAAAGAATTACACCATGGTTGAGATTATGGCTTGTCCCGGCGGCTGTATCAACGGAGGCGGTCAGCCGGTTCAGAGCGACAGCGTAAGAAATACCGTTGATCTCAAGACTCTTCGTGCAAAGGCTCTCTATGACGAGGACAGCGATAATACTCTCAGAAAGTCTTACGAAAGCCCTGTTATGAAGCTTCTCTATGATGAATACTTCGAGGCTCCCGGCAAGGCTAAGGCACATGAGCTTCTCCACACAACTTATGTTGAAAGAGGAACTCACTGACATATTGACTGTTAAATAATGAAACGACCGCAGAATTAAATGGTCTGCGGTCGTTTTTTTACTCTTTGCTGATTGCGTCCTTTAATGATTGTACGAACTCTCCGACTTCTTCTATACTGTTTTTTCCCGATTTTTCGACTATTTTTACGATAGCCGATCCTACGATAACTCCATCGCAGTATGAGGACATTTTCTTTGCCTGTTCGGGATTTGATATCCCGAAGCCTACCGCGCAGGGACAGGAAGCATATTTTTTTATCTCCGAGAACATCTCGTCGAAATTTGTCGTGAAGGACGAGCGTGTTCCCGTTACTCCCGTCGATGAAACGCAGTATAAAAATCCTTTGCTGTTAGAGGCTATTTCCCTGACTCTTTCGTGAGATGTCGGAGCGGCAAGATTTATATTTAAAACTCCGTATTTTTCCGAGTAGGGGAGAACTTCTTCTCTTTCCTCAAACGGCATATCGGGAACTATCACTCCATCTATCCCGTATTTCACGCAGTCGGAGAAAAATCTGTCCGTACCGTACACAAATATCGTATTTATGTACATCATAAGAATAAGGGGCTTATCTGTCTTTTCGCGGATATTTTTCACGGTGTTAAATATCTTAGTGAGATTTGTGCCGCCTTTAAGGCTTCTCAGCGACGATCTCTGGATAGTGACTCCTTCAGCCACGGGGTCGGAAAAGGGGACTCCCAACTCAATGATATCCGCACCGTTATCAAACATTTCAAGCGCTAATTTTTCGGTGGTTTCAAGATCGGGATCTCCGGCCGTGATAAAAGTGATAAGAGCTTTTTTATTTTCCGATATAAGTCTATCGAAACATTCTGTAATTCTGTTCATTTTTCTTTTTCTCCTTTAGTTAGAAACCTCAACGCCGCGGTATCTTGCGACCTGATATACATCCTTGTCGCCTCTGCCCGAAATATTTATTACTATGATTTTATCCTTATCCATTGTCGGCGCGATTTTCATAGCCGCCGCCACGGCATGAGCGGATTCTACGGCGGGGATTATTCCCTCTGTTTTTGAAAGATATTCAAATGCTTTTACGGATTCTTCATCGGTTATCGGGATATATTCCGCTCTGCCCGTCTTGTGAAGATACGCGTGTTCGGGTCCTATTCCGGGGTAGTCGAGACCTGCCGAAATTGAATAAACAGGAGCAATCTGTCCGAACTTATCCTGTAAGAAAACGGATTTCATTCCGTGGAAAATTCCCGTAGTTCCTCTTGCGATAGTGGCGGCTGTTCTTTCTGTATCTGCGCCCTCGCCGCCCGCTTCCGCGCCGACGAGACGAACGGATTTATCTTTGATAAAATCATAGAAAGCTCCCATTGCATTCGAGCCTCCGCCGACACAGGCGATAACACAGTCGGGGAGTTTTCCCTCTTTTTCGAGAAGCTCCGCTTTGATCTCTTCACCGATAATTTTCTGGAAATCTCTTACCATCTGGGGATAAGGATACGGTCCCATTACCGAGCCTATGCAGTAATAAGTAGTTTCGACATTCGTTGCCCAGTCGCGGAATGCCTCGTTGATTGCGTCTTTAAGAGTACCCGTCCCGCTTTCCACGGGAACGACGTCAGAACCAAGAAGCCGCATTCTGTAAACATTGAGGGACTGTCTTTCGGCGTCCACGCTGCCCATGTAAACGCAGCATTCAAGTCCCATAAGAGCGCATACCGTAGCGGTTGCGACTCCGTGCTGACCCGCTCCCGTTTCGGCGATGATTGTCTTCTTGCCCATTTTTTTTGCCAAAAGAAGCTGCCCCAGAACGTTATTTATCTTATGAGAGCCTGTGTGATTGAGATCCTCGCGCTTTAAGTAGATCTTCGCACCGCCGAGATCCTTTGTCATTTTTTCGGCATAATAAAGCATTGAGGGTCTGCCCGCGTAATCCTTATAAAGCTTTGCAAGTTCCGCTTTGAACGCCGGATCGTCCTTGTATTTATCGTAAGCCTCAGTAAGCTCGTTTACGGCGTTCATGACTGTTTCGGGGACGAACTGTCCGCCGTATTCGCCGAATTTTTCAACCTTGCTCATGTGAATTTACTCCTTTGTAGATTTTCATTACTTTTTCGATTTTGTCCCTATCCTTAACGCCGTCCGTTTCGATTCCTCCCGAAATATCGACATTACGGGAAACGGCAAGAGCTTCTTTCAGATTAGTTTCGTTTATTCCTCCCGCGAGGAAAAACGGGGAATTGATTTTTGTTTTTTTGATAATATCGTGGTTTGCGGGAACTCCCGTTCCTCCGGCGACACCCTTGACGAAGCTGTCAAGCAGAAGCATATCCGCGCCGAGTGTTCCGGCGGATAAAATATCCTCCGAAGATCTGACTCTTACGGCTTTCCAAACGGTAAAGCCTTTTGCTTTAAGCTTACTTATCAGCTCTGGGTTTTCGTTTCCGTGAAGCTGAATTACATCAAGTCCGATTTTTTTCGCCGCGTTTTCGATAAACGGAAGTTCCTCGTCAACAAAGACACCGACTTTTTTTATCCTGCCGTCAAGATTTTTTACAAGCTCTGCGGCGGTATCGGCGCCGATGGTTCTTCTGAATCCCTCAGAAAGGATCATTCCGATATAATCGGGGAGAAATTCATTTACATATTCTATGTCTTCTTTTCTTCTTATCCCGCAGAGCTTGATCATTTTGTATCCTCCGTGAGATTTTTCATGCAGTCCGAAACGCCCGATATTCCGCTTCTCATAAGAGTTTCTCCGATAAGCACGGCGTCAGCTTTATATGAATAAATTTTTTTCATATCATCGTTTGATTTAACGCCGCTTTCGGAAACTCTGACGCAATCCATGGGAATTAATTCCGAAAGTCTCCCGAACGTATCGAGTGAAACCTCAAATGTTTTTAAGTTTCTGTTATTTATTCCGCATATCGTACAGCCCGCGTCGAGATTCATCTGAAGCTCCCGTTCGTCGTGAGCTTCAAAGAGAACGTCCATATCAAGGCTTTCTGCGATCTTGCGGTATTCGGACAATTCCTCTTTTTTCAGAGCAGCCGCTATAAGAAGTATCGCGTCTGCGCCCATAACCTTCGCTTCGTATATCTGAAACGGGTCAATGATAAAATCCTTGCGGAGCATGGGGATATTTACCGTATTTCTGACCTTACGGAAAATTTCCTTTCCGCCCATAAAGAAGTGTTCCTCCGTGAGACAGGAAATAGCCGCGGCTCCTGCTTTTTCGTATTCCGCGGCAATTTCGTCGGGGTGAAAATCAGGCTCGATTATTCCCTTTGAGGGGGAGGCTTTTTTTACCTCCGCGATAACCGAAAGTCCCTTTTTTTGAAGATTTTTTTTAAATCCTCTGCACGGAGCGGAGATTTTTTCCGCTTCTTTTTTTATTTCCTCAAAGGATATCGCGGATTTTTCATTTTCAAGCTGTATTTTGCGAAAATGCACAATATCGTCTAAAATCATATTTTTCTCCGTTATGAATTGGTAGCTTCGATAAGTTCTTCGAGTTTTTTATAAGCCCTGCCGCTGTCGATAAGCTCATCCGCAAGCTTAATTCCGTTTTCTATGGAATCGGCTTTTCCCGTAACATAAAGACCGCACGCTGAATTGAGAAGAACAACGTTTCGTTTTGCGCCCCTGATCTCTCCCTTGAGGATTCCCCTTGTTATTTCGGCGTTGTCAGCTCCCGTGCCGCCGATGATCTCGGATCTGTCGGCTCTGTCCATACCGAACTGTTCGGGAGTTATTTCATAGGCTTTGAAGCTGTCGTCCTTGAAATCGCATATTTTTGTCGGAGCGGAAATGGAAACCTCATCGAGTCTGTCTGTACCGTAAACGGTCATTCCTCTTTTTACACCGAGATTGGAAAGAACCCTTGCCATAGGCTCAACGAGTGACTCATCGTAAACGCCCATTACCTGCATATCGGCTTCTGCGGGATTTGTGAGAGGTCCCAGAATGTTGAAGATGGTCTTTACGCCGAGTTCTTTTCTGACAGGACCCACAAAACGCATGGCGCTGTGATATTTCTGCGCAAATAAGAAGCAGATACCCGTTTTTTCAAAAACCTCAGCGTTTTTTTCGGGGTCGAGAGAGATATTCACGCCAAGCGCCTCCAGGCAGTCAGCCGCACCCGATTTGCTGGAAGCGGCGCGGTTTCCGTGCTTTGCGACCTTTACTCCCGCCGAAGCGATGACCAACGAAGAGGTCGTGGAAATGTTAAATGAATTTGATTTGTCTCCGCCTGTGCCGACTATCTCAAAAGCGCTTCCCTCGTGATGAAGGACGGTTCCCGCTTTTCTCATGCCCTTTGCCGAAGCGGTGATCTCGGCTATGGTAGCGCCTTTCATTTCAAGTGCGACAAGATATGCCGACATCATAACGGGATCGGCTTTGCCGGACATAATTTCGTCCATTGTTTCCATTACTTCGTTTTCGCCGAGATCCTCGCCGTTCATGAGTTTTTTGATTGCTTCACCTATCATAAATTATCATCCTTTCAAAAAATATTCAATCTATAAGAAAATTTACTAAAATTTCCTTGCCTTTTGGGGTCAGGATCGATTCGGGGTGAAACTGCACCCCGTATATGGGATATTTCTTATGTTCAATTGCCATTATTTCTCCGTCGCTTGTTTCAGCCGTTATTTTAAGGCAATCGGGAATTGTCGTTTCGTCCGCGGCAAGACTGTGATATCTTGCCGCTTCGATGGTTTCGGGAAGTCCCTTGAAAATAAGCGACGAGGTATTCAGTCTGACCTTTGACATTTTTCCGTGCATAAGCTTTTTCGCGTAGGTAACGACACCGCCGAAGGCCTCGAAGATCGACTGATGACCGAGACAAACGCCAAGGATGGGAATTTCCTTTCCGAGAGTTTTCGCCGTTTCGATACATACTCCAGCGTTTTCGGGTCTGCCCGGACCCGGAGAAAGAATAATTCTTTCGGGAGAAAGGCTTTTTATTTCCTCTATTGTCATTTCATCGTTTCGTATGACCCTGATATCGGGGTTTATCGAACCTACGAGCTGATAAAGATTATAGGAAAAGCTGTCATAATTATCTATCAGAAGAATCATTTTATCACCTCTTACTCAATTCCGCCGTCCGCCGTTTCAAGCGCGAGAACGACTGCTTTTGCCTTATTGACCGATTCCGTATATTCGTTTTCGGGAATACTGTCCGCAACGATCCCCGCGCCCGAACGGATAAATACCTTTCCGTTTTTCTTGAACGCTATTCTTATTGAGATGCAGGTATCGAGATTTCCCGTAAAATCAAGATAACCTATTGCGCCGCCGTAAATTCCGCGCTTGTTGTTTTCAAGCTCGTTGATTATCTCGCACGCTCTTATTTTCGGCGCACCCGAAAGCGTTCCTGCGGGCAGAATTGAATTTATCGCGTCGGGAGCGGACAGATCGTCCCGAAGTTCTCCTCTCACCGTAGAGCCGATATGCATTATATGAGAATATTTTTCTATTTCCATATATTTCTCGACCTTAACGCTTCCGAAATTACTTATTTTTCCGATATCATTTCTGCCGAGATCGACAAGCATATTGTGTTCGGAGCGTTCCTTCTCGTCAGCGAGAAGTTCTTTTTCGAGGCGTTTATCCTCCTCGTCGGTTTTTCCTCTCGGTCTTGAGCCTGCGAGGGGGAATGTATGAAGCACCTTGTTTTCGAGCTTTACGAGAGTTTCGGGACTTGCTCCCGCGATTTCTATATCGTCGCTTGAAAAATAAAACATATAGGGCGAGGGATTTAGTGTCCTTAAAACTCTGTAAGCGTCAAGAAGGCTTCCCTCATAGTCGGCATCCATTCTGTTCGAGAGAACGACCTGAAAGATATCTCCCTCTTTGATATAATGCTTTGCCTTTCTGACCATTTCGCAGAAAGAATCCTTATCAAACAGGTAACGGAATTCCGATTTCAGATGTCCGGGGATATGTTCTTTCATTTTTCCGTGTTTTATGAGGTCTTTGATCTTATTAAGCTCGGAAACGCCGTCCGCGTAGCTTTTTTCAAGATCTTCGGTTTTGATATTCACTATCAGGATTATTTTCTGACGGTAATTGTCGAAAGCGATGACCTTGTCGAAGAGCATCAGGTCAACATCGTTAAAGCTTTCCTCGTCGTTTGCGTCAAGCTTTAAGGAAGGCTCGCTGTACTTTATATAGTCGTAGGAAAAGTATCCGACAAGTCCTCCCGTGAACGGAGGGAGACTTTCGATACGCGGACTTTTGTATTTATCGAGAAGCTCTTTTATCACCTTATCGGGGTGTTTGGTTTCAAGAAATCTTACTTCTCCGTTTTCAGTGATCTTCATTTTATTATCCTTGCAGGTTATTTCGCTTTTCGGATCATATCCGAGGAAAGTGAATCTGCCCCATTTTTTATTGTCCTCCGCGCTCTCAAGCATATAGCAGTGGGAGCTTGTGTTTTGGAGAATTCTAAGAACCTCCACGGGAGTTCTCATATCGGAGAAGATCTCATCCGACAGGGGAATTACCCTCAAAGATTTATCCTCCGCGATTTTCTTTACATTTTCAAAGCTCATAATGCCCATGGTATATTCCTCCTTTAATGACAAAAGCCCCGGATACATTCAAAAATGTACCCGGGGCGAAAAACCGCTGTGCCACCCGAATTCACGGACAAAAATCCGCCTCAGCAGATACTGACGGCGGAAAAACCACATATATGTCACAAGTACGCGGCATAAAGCGTCAATACCCTCTCACACTAACGCAGGAAACGCGGTGCAGGCTACTTTTAATTCACCCGACTCCTCACAAACCCATTCACTGAAGTCGTACATACCTCATTCCACCAATCGAGGCTCTCTGAAATGCCGCCGCTCAAGCTACTTGCTTTTGCTCACAGGATTTAATTTATAAAATAATGATATCATACTCGAATTATTTTGTCAAGAGCTTTTTATTATTTTTTTTGCGGATTTTACATTTTTGTTTACTTTGCATAAAATCAGGCGATTTTAAATTAAAAATAATGATTTCCGGAACTGTGAAAATAAAATATTGACAAATCCTTTTTAATATGATATAACCCGACTTTTACACCCAAAACAAGCAAACCACGCACATACGCGGTT
>CAZCUQ010000025.1:0-9757 GCA_964501705.1 uncultured Ruminococcus sp.
CACCAACTGTTAAAGTTTGTTTTGGCAACAGAATTACCACCTTTCACGACTATGCGTTTATGTTATTTATATTGTATCATATTGCGTATGCGTTTTCAAGGGAAACAAAAGTCCGTAACAAAGAAAAAATGCCGTCGAAATCCAAAATGCGATTTCTCCGATAATTAATCATAAAGCTCTTGAATCTTTAGGAAAATTATGTTACAATAAGAAAAAAAGATAAAGGAGCATATGCTATGCGCGAAAGTATTTTAACAATTCCCATAAGTGAGATCTTTGAGGAGGATTCAGGCTGTCCGTTCTGCCATATGAGAGATATGCTCGAAAACCGCACGGTGGAATATATTATGGGCGCCGCAATGATGGAACCCGATGTGCGTATCGAGACAAACCGTCTGGGATTCTGCCATACTCATCTGTCGCAGATGATGAAACAAAAAAACCGACTCTCACTTGCACTTATGCTTCAGACTCATCTTGACGAAACGGATAAGAACTTATTCTCAAAGAAAAAACTTTTCGAACCGAAAAACGCAAAAGCCGTGAAGCTTTCAAGAGTAAACGAAAGCTGCTTCGTCTGCGAAAAAATTGACTGGGGAACAGAACGGCTTATGAAAACCTTTTTTGAATTGTACACAAATCCCGAATTTCATTCCACGCTTATGAGCAGAGAATATATCTGTCTGCCTCACTATGAGATTATACTGGGCGCCGCGCCGAAATATCTGAAAAAGGACATTCTGCAAAGCTTTGAAAAGGATATCTCCGAGCTGTGTGAAAAATATCTGAAATCACTCTGCGAGGACGTTGAGCATTACTGCTCAATGTACGATTACCGCAACACGGGAAAAGACGCCGACTGGGGAAACTCAAGGGACAGTATTGAGCGCGCCGTAAAATTCTTAACAAGCCGCGAATAAAAAACCGCTCCGTGAATTCGGAGCGGTTTTTATTGTTTATTTTTTAATTTGCGTATGCGTCAACCTGACTCTGAACTATGGAACTGTATTCGTCACGCGCAACTACCCAGTCCTCGTATTCTTCATTTACGCAGCCCTCGTAAAGCACGGTCATTATCGTATCAGCCATATCGGTGCTGAGTCCGTAACCGTAATCGTATGCCTGGGTAAACTTCGAGCTGTCATAGAAATCCATCGTGAGATCATACATTTCGGATGTCCATCCCGCATTGTTGAGAAGATATTTCTCCTTTGTCGCTTCTCTATACTTCTCATCGTAGTTGACTATTCTGTTGCAGTCAAACCATGCTTTTACGCAGTCCTTATTTTCGCTGCCCTTGACCCACATATACGCCTGTATCTTGTTGGATACATAATACGTGTCACTGTCGGGATCGCGGGGAAAAGGAACTATCTGTATAACATCATCGGGCATGGAGAGAGCCGCAGCGTTATAAGCCCATGTTCCCATGGAATAGAAAAGAAGATCGCCGCCTGTAAACGCTGTTTCACCGCCTATCCAGCCTCTCTTGATAAGATTGTTCTTGAAGATATCCTTGATAACAGCCTGCGCTTTTTCAATTTTTTCGCTGTAGATATTATTCTTGAAAGAAGTGCCGTCATATGTTACTATCGTATCGCCCGCAGTGAATACGAATGCGTTTGCCCACCAGCCGCCTATACCGTAGCGATCGTCGCCCGCTTCAACGAATTCCTTCATCAAATCAGTAAATGCGTTCCAGTCCCAATTGCCATCGAGATACATCTGATACGGATCCTCAAGACCCTCGTTTTCAACTGTGGATTTATTGTACATAAGAACCTGCGTGTCGTTGAAAGCATATCCGAGAGGCGCAATATAATGATTTCCCTTATAGACAAATTTATCGGCGATATCCTTAACATCGGCCCACTTCGGGTCATCCCAGTCAATAAGCTCATCGATAGGCTGATACTGATCCTTTGAGATATCATACGGGAAAGTTCTCCACTCATAAACGAAGATATCGGGAGGAGAACCCGCGAGAATTGCCGTTCCGAGATCATCGAAACGCTTATCGTTCGTCGTTGGCTGATATTCTATCTTTGCCTTGTATGTATCCTCAAAGAGCGAAAGCTCCGGGCTTCTGTCGGGAGAATCGTTCGTGGGGTTAAGGTCATAAATACCCATCCACTTTAACGTCTGCCCTTCAATATCGACATCAAGCTTGTTTTCATCTTCGATAGCCTCTACCTCAACACTATCACCCGTCCATTCGGTAGCTTCGGTAGTTGTGGTGGTTTCCTCGGACGCAGCCGCTGTATCCGCTGTTGTTTCATCATCGTTTGAACCGCAGGCGGACATGGAAGCTGTCATCATAAGCGCAGTGATTCCCGCAAGTATCTTTTTGGTTTTCATTTGATGGATCATTCCTTTCGGTCAATTTACATTTTTCCAATATATGATAACGTTTTCATTACAGATATTATATCACCTTAGATACAAAATGTCAATGATTCAGCGATATTTTATATGTTTTGCACAAAAAAATCAATGCTTTTATTTATTCATACAAAGTCAACATAAAATTTTCTTTTTTTACTAAAAAATCCGCAAAAGCGTATGCTCCCGCGGATTTTATTAATTGAGATTATTTCTTTTTCCTTGAACAGCAAGCCGCCGCCAAAAGCGAAACGCCCGCAATCACGGAAAGCGTACCCGCTCCCGCATTTCCCGTATCGGCGGAAGATGACGAATTATCCGAAGCGGGAGCCGTTTCCTCAGACATCGGTTCTTCTTTGACAAGAGCAGCCGTTTCGGCAGCCGAGGTTTCTTCCGAGGGAGCGCCGCTTACCTCGTTTTCCGCAATTTTCTCGGAAAGAAGATCATAAATCACCTCATGACCCGCCTTATTCGGGTGAACGTCCATGTCGGAAATATTTGTATATTCGGTTTCCTTTCCCTCAAAAGCGGAGTAAACGTCAACCGTATAAACGTTATCGTATGTACCGGGAAGATTCATCACAGCGTCATTATATTTTCCCGAAAGCTCTTTAAGGGATTCCATTGAAGAAGCAAGATCCGCATATTCCTCAAGACCCAAGGCTTCATCCGTACCTGCCATATCCTCTAATCCCGCAAAAGGATTCTCCACGGTGAGAACATAGATATCGCAGTCGCCGTTTGCCGCGTTGATATTTTCGATTATCTTATTCAGATTTTCAAAAGAAGCATTAACGTCCATGACGGAAACAGCGGAATCAAAAGCTTTTTTCACCGTTTCGGGAGTTATCTTGTCCTGAAGAGTCTCAACGGTAAACGTGCCTTCCTGAATAGCTGTCATGACCTCGGGATCTGACATGATCGACATCTGCATTGCCGTCACAAGCGGCACGAGAAAATCGTTTCCGCCTATCGAAATTACGACTGTATCGGCGTTTTCGACGGCAGCTTTGTTATTTTCGTCGGTGACGATCTCCAGAAGTCCTTCGGTAGTCGTTCCGTCTACGGCGAGATTTTCATAGGAATCAAAGCTTTCGGAAAGCTTGTTTGCGAAGCTGTCCTTTGCGGAAGAATTGTTTCCCGCCTCATATCCCTCAAGTCCGTAGCCCGTGGCAATTGAGTCGCCGAGTACAAGAAGAGCTTTTCCCTCTTCTGCCGAAACGGCAAGTCCCGACGAAGCAAAAACCGAAAGAGCAGCCGCAAATGCAATTATTTTCTTTTTCATAAAAAAACTCCTTATTTATTTATATTTTTATTGATTCGCACTATTGAATTTTCGGGAAAAAACATTCCCTCAGGACATTTCATGGAAAACTCCATCTCGGCGTGGCAGGTATTTTCTATAGGAAGACCGTCGCTGTCACGAAGCTCAAGAGCATTAAGCTCGGTGAATTTTCTTCCCGGAGAGAGGATCTCCACCGTATCTCCCTCGCTGAATTTATTCTTCTGAATACAGAATATTCTGCCGTTTTCGGTTTTCCTTACGACCGCGCAGGCATCGTAATCTCTGATATATCCGCCGTTTTCGTAATTTTCGGATTTTTTCGGGCTGCCGTAGAAAAACCCCGTGCAGTATTCCCTGTGACTGATCTTCATTACCTCTTCCGAGAGCCACTCCGGGAGTTTATAGTTATCGGGATCTTTCTTGAGTATATCGACAGCCATCCGATAAGCGTTGGTAACAACCGAAACATAATACGCCGATTTTGCCCGTCCTTCTATTTTAAGGCTCGTAACGCCCGCTTTTACCGCGTCGTCAAGATGATCAATCATGCACATATCCATTGAATTCAGGATATACGTCCCCTTTTCGTCCTCGAATACGGGGAAATATCGTCCCTCGCGCGTTTCTTCCATGAGATAGTATCCCCATCTGCACGGCTGGGCGCACTCTCCCCTGTTCGGGTCGCGCTCGGTGAGATATCTGCTTAGCAGACATCTTCCCGAAAACGAAACGCACATCGCTCCGTGAACGAAAGCTTCTATATCAAGTTCTTTCGGAGTTTTCGCGCGTATTTCGGAGATTTCCGAAAGAGTAAGCTCTCTGGCGAGAACAACTCTCTTTACGCCCATATCGTACAGAGCGTTTGCTGCGGCGTAATTAACTATCCCCGTCTGAGTGGACATATGAATCTCCATGTCGGGAGCGTATTTTTTCACAAGCGAAAGAAGTCCCATATCCGAAACTATAACAGCGTCAGCTCCCGCCGAAGCAGCCTCCTCCATAAACCCTTGAAAATGTGGTATCTCATCGTTTCGAGGCAGGATATTGCAGGTGAGATATACTTTTACATTCTTTTCATGAGCCTTATCTACAGCTTCTTTCATCCTGTCAAATGTGAAATTCTTCGGACCCGCTCTCATGCCGAACGTTTCACGTCCGATATATACGGCGTCGGCACCATAGTCAAGCGCCGCCGTGAAACATTCGATATCTCCTGCGGGAGATAAGACTTCAAGTCTGCTGTAATCTGTTTCCATAGTTACTTCCTCTGAGATGTAAGATGTGCTTTGACAAGATTCTGTTCATGCTCGTCTAAGGTTTCCGCATAGAATACCTCTCCCGTGTTAATATCAGCGCAGAAGAAGTAGTAATTTGTGTCCGCAGGATACAAAACCGCGTTGACAGCTTCAAGTCCGGGATTTCCGATAGCTCCCGGGGGAAGTCCCTCTCCGATATAGGTATTGTACTTATTAAACATCTCCTCATTGGGAACTTCGATATTCGGTTCTATCGTATCTTCGACATATTTTCTCGTCGGGTCGGATTCAAGTCTCGGGAACTCCTTTGGGTTATTGAGACGATTCCAGAAAACCGACGCGACTATTTTCATATCCGAGGGATCGCTCGCCTCAGCCTGGACTATTGAAGCAAGCGTTATCGTATCTTCGAGCGAAATACCCAGATCCTTCATTCTGCCGTACAGGTCGGGAGTTATCCTGTTTTCAAAGTTCTTGTAGAATTTCTTCGCCACCACTTCCGGCTCTTCTCCCACATAGAAAGTATATGTGTCGGGAAATAAAAATCCTTCCATTTTCATAAATTTATCCGCGCTTGTTTCGACCTGAGACTCAAAATCAAAGCCGAACGATGACGAATTGAAAATATATATGAATCTTTCCGCATCGCAGACGCCGTTTTTTTCAAGAAGATCGGCGGCCTCACAGAGGGTTATTCCCTCGGCAAACGTAATATCAACCGTTTCGCGTTCTTCCTCGTAATACTCCTGAAGCTCCGTCATAACGTCACTGTATGACATATTCGGAGATAAAACATGACTTCCCGCGGTAAAGCTTCCGTCAACGCCTTTTAACTTTGCCATTAGCGAAAAAAGCTCCGCATTATCGATGATACTGTTATCGAGAAGTATCTGAGATA
This sequence comes from uncultured Ruminococcus sp., assembly GCA_964501705.1. GTDB lineage: Bacteria > Bacillota > Clostridia > Oscillospirales > Ruminococcaceae > RGIG4694. The sequence continues at coordinate 5,822 of CAZCUQ010000025.1, forward strand.
TCTCGTCCGCCGAGGAATTTTCGGGAATATCCACAACTACCTGATAATCGGGTATGTCGAGTCCCGTCACCGATTTCACCGTATTAAGTATGAAAACAGCTATTAAGATAGAAATGCAGACTATAAGAGTCGTAAGCACAAGCGCAAAAATCAGTCTGCCCGCTCTGACCTTCTTTTTTTTCTTTCTTGGTTTCTTTCTTTTCGGCGGTTCGTCATGCTCTTCGGAATCATTTTTCCCGAAATTTTCCCTGAGTTCCTCCTCATCGGGCACGAGAGACGAAGAAGCATCTTCGTTATCTATATCTTCATCTTCGGATTCCTCTTCAGTTTCCTGCTCCGACAGATTTTCATCAGTCTCGTTTGGTTTTGTTATATTTTCTTCATCGGACGGTATGCTTTCCTCAGGTTTATCATTTCCGTCAGAGGGCATATCGGTATTGTCAGCGGTCGGTTCCGATTCTTCATTAAGAATGGAATTTAAGAATTCTTCCATTTCGGAATCCTTTTTATTTTCGTCCAAGAGCATTCACCTCCGTTATTCTTTTTATATATTTTTCCGTTACAAGAATATCGACCGGTTTATCGTAATAACCTCTGGGAAGGCGTCCTGTCGTACATACGCAGTAGCAAAGCCCCATAAGAAGCATTCCGCCGTGAGAGCAGAGAAATCTGTCGTAATAGCCTCCTCCGTAGCCGAGACGGTATCCGTTCATATCGAAAGAAAGTCCCGGAACGATACAGAGAACTCCTCTGAAATCGTTGGATTTTTCGCATTTTTCGGGTTTCGGTTCAAGCACCCCAAATGTTCCTTTTTCAAGATCGTCCATGGAATTTATGCGGTAGAAATCCATAAGTCTCGTTCCGCTTACGCATCTGGGAACGAACACTCTTTTCCCGTCAGCTATACCTTTTTCGATGATTTTCCGCGTATCCGCTTCAACGTCCGCAGAAACATATGTAAGGAGAGTATCTCTTTCGAGATACTGCTTCGAGGATATAACTCTTTTGAAAATATCCCCGTCCCGCCGAAGCTTTTCTTCCGTTGGCATTTCTTCCCTTATTTTTTTATATTTACGCCGAAGTGATGTTTTATATTCTTTCAGATTAAACTCCGCCATGATCTAACAGTGAAACATTATCTTTTTTGCGAGAGAATCCGCTTCTTCCTTGGAAGTGAGAGCTTCAACAAGCAAAAGCGCAAAATCGACCGAGGCTCCAGCTCCCCTGCCCGTAATAAATATTCCGTCTCTTACAGCGGGAACTTCAAGATAAACCGCTCCCCCAAGATCATTCTCCATACCTCCGTAGCAGGTAGCCTTTTTTCCGTCAAGCAGTCCGCGTTTTCCGAGAATGGTCGGAGCCGCACAGATAGCGCTGACAAATCTGTCGTTTTTCACGCAGAAGTCAATTGCTTTTCCGACCGTATCATTTTCCTCAAGATTTTTTGTTCCCTGAAGACCGCCGGGAAGAACTATCATTTCAAGCTCGCCGTCAAGGGAAATATCATCCGCGGGAATATCCGAAACATAGGGTATTCCGTGGGAGGAAACCACGGTTTTTCCGGTAACTCCTACGGTTTTAACGTTCTTTCTCGCTCTTCTGAGAAGATCGATGGGAGCTGTTGCTTCCGTTTCCTCGAAGCCGTCCGCCAAAAATACATAAATCATAGCAAAGATCCTTTCTTAATTTAAAGTCACGGTATATTTTCTCAGGAGAAAAGCGGGATAATAAGACTGTTTTGATTTTCTCAGTCCCGATATGCCCATATCCTCTTCTCTGTTTATATAAACAATATCCTGCGGGAGCGTTTTCGCATAAAAATTATTGATCGCGGCGTATGAACCGTTGATTTGCGCGTCGGCTTTTTCTATATGAATATCCGCGGTATCCGAATTCAAAACCTCACCCACGGTAAAAGCCGCCGTTTTTCCGTCAACGCGTATGATCCCGCCCGAAAGAGAAAGCTCATTAAAATACTTGAAAAACATATCTATGGCGTATTGTTCTCCCGCCTCGGATTCGCCGAAAGCTCCTTTGGAATTATAATGCTCCGCCGCGAATGTTATGCAGTCATCAAAATCAGTCTCTTTAAGAGGAGAATAGCTGTAATCATAACCCTTGATTTTTTTGAGATGATTTCTTTTTTTCGCATACTTTTTTCCCAAAAGCTCCCGCAGATCGGCGGCGTTGTATATATAGTCATACCAGCCGTCATTTTCGGAAACGCTGAAGCTTCTCCCCGAAAAGATCTCCTTGATAAGCGGAAGATTTTCATCGGTAACGGAAGAAACGCAAAGAGGATATCCCCTCTCGTTTGAATATTTTTCAAGCTCGGAAAAAAGCTTTTTATAGTCTCCTTTTCCTGCGGGAAAGGTAAAGCTCAGCCCGTCCATTTCCGAGACGGATATATAAAAGTCCTCATAAAAGCTTATATATGTCTTATAAAGCCTGTGCCACGCGAAATTGTTGGCAAAGGAATACTCACACCCGCGATAGTCGGATTCACGGAGGATCTTTTTTATTTTGTCCCTGTCGCTTATATCGATTTTTCTGAATTCAAGCATTTTTCACTTCCCCAAAGCATTACTCACTTTATATTATAACATTTTTTCTGTTGAAAGTCAACAAATACCGATAAATTTTTTCAAAAAATAAATAAAAAGGTTTTTCCGAAGCCGCGCCGCTTCATAATTCAAAAATTATCCTTGAAATATTCCTTAAAGTGTGTTATAATCTGTTTATAACAAAAAGGAGAAAGATAAATGGCGCGGATAATAAAAATCACGGATTTTGATTCCCCGTATCTCGACGTGTACGCGAGACTTACGCAAGCGCAGATACGAAACAGGCTCGAACCCGAAAAGGGCGTCTTCATAGCGGAAAGTCCAAAAGTAATCTCACTTGCGTTAAAATGCGGACTTGCTCCCGTTTCAATGCTTACGCTCGAAAAGCATATACACGGCGACGCCGAATCTCTGATAGAAGAATGCGGAGATATTCCCGTATACACGGCTGACAGCGAAATACTCGAAAAGCTGACCGGCTTCAGACTCACAAGAGGAGTGCTGTGTGCCATGAAAAGACCCGTTCTCCCCTCTTTGGAGGATATCTGCAAAAACGCCTCGCGGATAGCCGTTCTTGAAGATATCGCCGATTCGACAAATATCGGAGCTATCTTCCGCTCCGCCGCGGCTCTTGATATAGACGCCGTGCTGTGTACCCCTTCCTGCTGCGATCCCTTATGCAGACGAGCGGTACGAGTCAGCATGGGAACGGTTTTTCAGATACCGTGGGCATATATCGGAGATAAAAACGATGATCTGCACACATACGGTTTTCCCGTCCTGAAAGCTCTCGGCTTTAAAACAGCGGCTATGGCGCTGTCCGATGACAGCATAAGCATTGACGATGAAAAACTCGCGGCGGAAAAAAAGCTTGCGGTCGTTCTCGGAACCGAGGGAGACGGACTGAAAAAAGAAACGATCATAGGCTGCGACTACACCGTAAAAATACCCATGTCGCACGGAGTGGATTCTTTGAATGTCGCGGCAGCGTCCGCAGTGGCGTTCTGGGAACTCGGAAAGGAGAAAAAATAATGACGGAAGTTGAAATTTTCACAGACGGCGCTTGTTCGGGAAATCCCGGCGCAGGCGGCTGGGGAGCAATACTTCGATGCGGTTCTCACGAAAAGGAGCTTTCGGGCGGAGAAGCACGGACGACCAATAACCGAATGGAGCTTACCGCCGTGATAGAGGCTCTTTCAGCTCTTAAAAAGCCATGTAAGGTCACGCTCACAACAGACAGCAAGTATGTCTGCGACAGCATCTCAAAGGGCTGGGCGAGATCGTGGCGGAAGCGGGGCTGGATAAAATCCGACAAAAAGCCGGCGCTTAATCCCGACCTCTGGGAGAAATGCCTTGCGCTCCTTGAGATCCA
>CAZCUQ010000025.1:9767-18404 GCA_964501705.1 uncultured Ruminococcus sp.
TACTTTGAAAGGGGTCAAGGGTCATGCGGGACATCCCGAAAATGAACGCTGCGACGAGCTTGCGGTTATGGAAAGAGACAAATTCAGATAAAAAACGGAAGAAAGAATCATTTTCTTTCTTCCGTTTTTTGATAGTTATTGTTACCCTTGATATTCATCGTCTTTCCATGTGACTGACGTCGCATTTCCGTCGGAATCGTAATATTACTCTTCGCTGTCCGAAGAGACAGACAAAACCGTATCGGAGATCTCATCCGATGTAACAACCGTTTCTTCAACAGTTTCCCTCGCGATCTCCCGACGCGCCGAATTAAGTATGGCAACAGCAGCCGCACAGAAAATACACACGCACGCCGCAGCTATGATAAGCTCCTTTTTCGAGCCTGCTTTTGCGGGAGCAATTGTTGCGGGAAGTTTTCATCTTCCGTTTCAATACGGAACAATCCGCAGATAACCGAATAATTATCGCCCTTATTCTGTGATCTCGGCATATGACGATTTCCTTGTTAATTCCTGAATCCGGCGAATTTGCCTGAGCAGTTCCTCTCATTTGATGTAACTCTCATCGAAATGAGTAAATTCGGTAAAAGTTACATAACATGATAACTTATTTGAAACTGACAATGGTGCGATTTGTTTATAATTTATAAAAAATAACATCAAAATTTATGATGAATGTCAATTGACTATAAGAACCTACAATTGTATAATTAATATAACATACAATTGTAGGTTTAAATAATACGAAAGGACCGATGAAAATGAAAAGACTTCCCGATGCGGAATTCTCCGTAATGCGTGCGGTCTGGGAATCGGATATTCCCTCCTCGACCGCGGAAATAAAGACAAAGCTTGACGAGGAAAAAATCTGGAATATGTCCGCTCTCCAGACAGTGCTTTCAAGGCTTGAAGAAAAGGGTTTCCTTCGCAGCGAAAAAAACGGCAGAAACAGATTCTATACTCCCCTTGTCGCCGAGGAAGAATATCTCGCCGATGAAAGCCGCTCTTTCCTTGAAAGAATAGGCGGAAAGGATCTTACAAGCCTTGTCGCGGCAATGTACGAAAATAAAAACATCTCCGATGAAGAGCTTGAAAATCTCCGCAAATTCATCGACAGCAAAAGAAAAGGAGGAAACTGATGGAAAACCTGTTCATAAACTATTTTGACAAAAGCGCCGCTGACTATATTACGAATATCACGGTGTGCATAACAGTATCAGCCATTCTGATAAGCATATTCCGTCCGTTGTTTTCAAGGTTTTTCAGAGGCGGCTGGAGATATGCACTGTGGATGATCCTGCCCGTACTGTTTTTGCTCCCCTTAAAGCTTCAGAATCCATTCTCGGAAACAGAGCTTGTCGACATCACAAAAATTCCCGTTAAAATAGAATCCCCTCCGATGATCTTCACCTTAATAAACGATATAGGAGGATTTCAGGAAAACGCTGATGAAGCCGAGATCATCACATTGGGAGATTTTCTCGTATGGATATGGCTTGCGGTGTTTATCCTTACAATGCTCTTTCAGACCGCAAAGCTTATATGCCTCCAAAAGCGCATAAACAGACACGGAAAAAAGTGCCGCAGCGAGAAGATCAATTCGATCCTCGGCGAGATCTCTGCGGAAAATAATACCCCTGCTCCGCAGCTCGTTGTTTTTCCCGAAGCGGACACTCCGTTTGCTATGGGAATAATCAACCCGAAAATAATTCTCCCGTCGGAAGATTTTTCCGAAGAAGAAATACGTTTCATTTTCCGTCACGAAATTACCCACATCAAGCGAAAGGATATTTTGATCAAGCTCCTGCTGATTATTTTCCGCTCCGCCAACTGGTTTAATCCGTTTGCGTATCTCATGTGCAGACAGGCGTTCGAGGATATGGAGATCGCCTGTGACGCAAAGGTATGCGCGGGTATGTCGGAGGACGAAAGAAAAAGATACTCCGAAACGATTCTCCGAGGAATTTCCAAAATGAGATATCCCGCGGCAACAACTTATTTCAGTTCGGGCGCGAGACAGCTCAAAAACAGAATTTCCTCCGTTATTGATATGAAAAAACTCAGCGGACTGATTCCTTTCACGATCATGCTTTTGACAGTAATCTTCTGCACGGCGTCGTTCAAGCCCGTTTCAGAAGAGCAGTATTCTTCCTATGCATATATCCACCCGTTTTCCACCGAGTCAGACCCCTATGTCACAACGGAGGAATGGCGAAGCTGTGAGGCTGACAGCGCGGAAGAAGCAGGAAGGATCATCTTTGAAAACTACATGAATATGTATATGGGCGAGGACGTTCCCGAATACTTCCGCATTGAAGATTATTATATAAGAGATATAAACGCTCTCGGCAAATCGGAAAGCAAAGACCCGTATACTCTGCTTGCTTTCGGACTTCTCGGCAGCAAAGTACAGGTGGGAATCAGCTACAATATCGAATACACGAACAAATGCGGCAATACCGTTCATCACGTTAATATCCTCAATCTCCCCGTGCATTTCAACGGCTATAACTCTTACTGCTATGCCGATCTTGAAATCGAAAAAAGCGGCAGGACATACACTCTCACAAACATGGGAATGAGCAGCTTATCATCGGCATCCGGCGTCACTCACTTTGTAAACGAAGAAACAGATACGATAAATGAGCTTGAACGGATGGCAAGATGCCATCTCCTTGACTATAACTGGAATACCTCGGATGATCTGCCGGACGCGGAGGATTTTAATTCTTTCCGTTATCTGAGGAGCAAGGAGCTTGATCCTGAACAAAAGGATGTTTACGTAAGCGGAGAAGTTTTTCAGGCGGTAATCGACACGGAATATCTGTATAATGCAAAAAACGCCGACGATACGGGACGTATTTTTACAGACGGATATAGCTTTTCCGATTCGGGCTTTGTATACTGCGGAAGCGATTTTAACTGCGAAACTCTTGAAATGACTTCTTACGGAAATGTTACGGGAGACGACCCGCACGGGGTAATACTTCACTTCACGGCAAAACCGAACGGAAACTACGCTCCCATTATAAATATGCTTGAATCCGTCACTGTCACCGATGAAATGTTTGAAAGCGTGAATTATCACGATACATTCGATAATATCCCTCTCCCCGAAAATTTATCCGACGCGGAGGAGATACTCAAATACATGACAACTCCCCGCGACGGCTGCGATTTCACTGTTCTGGACTACAAAAACATAACCGAGGAAAACGGAAAGGTTTACGCCGAGGTAAAATTCAAGGGCAGGCTTGACGGAATATATTCTTCGGATCTTCAGAATAATGAGGAAAGCGACAGGTATATTAAAGTAAGAATAATCTGACGCCATTTCCCCGCTGTTAATCGTCCTTACCGAGTTTTCTGTAAACTGTCATGTACATCGTCAGGAAACACGCAAGTCCGCCAACGGCGTTCGATATCGGCTCGGCGAGAAAAACTCCCCTCACCCCGAATCCGATTCGGGGAAGGATCAGCGTAAGCGGAACAACAATAACCGCTTTGCGAAGCAAAGAAAAGAATATCGCCTGCTTCGAGTAACCGAGTGCCGTGAACGCCGACTGCCCCGTAAACTGAAACGCCATGAAGATATATCCGAAAAAGTATGTGTGCAGAGCCGATACTCCCGCGCTTATCATCTCCGCATCGTTCGTAAACGCCGACATGAAAAATTCGGGAAGAAAAAAAATCGTAAGCCACGCAAGCGCTGTATAAATAAATCCTATGAGCGTATTGAAGCGTATCCCCTGCTTTACTCTTTCGTACTCCTTCGCGCCATAGTTATAGCTCAGTACGGGCTGCGCTCCGCTCGTTATCCCCATTACGGGAAGCGAAAGAATATCCCGCACCGAATTTATGACCGTCATAACTCCGATGTAAAGATCTCCGCCGTAAGTTTTCAGCGTTCTGCTGCACACCGCCTGAACAAGACAGTTTGTTCCCTGCATTATAAATCCCGCAAGTCCCAGAGACGATATCTCCTTTGCGAGAGCCGGCTTAATACGCATATTTTCCGCACGTATATGCAGAATATCTTTCTTACCCGTGAGGAAACGAAGCACCCACGCCGCCGATACAGCCTGACTTATCACCGACGCAAGAGCCGCTCCGCGTACTCCCATGCCAAACAGGAAAATGAATATAGGATCGAGTACGACATTGAGAGCGGCTCCTACGACAGTCGTCAACATTCCCGTGCGCGGAAAGCCCTGCGCGTTGATAAAGCCGTTCAGTCCCGTGGAAAGCATTAAAAACGGCGTTCCGAGAAGATATATTTTAAGGTATTCGTCCGCATAGACTATGGACTCGTCTCCCGCTCCGAAAAGATACAGAACGGGTATGCGGAATATGTACGTAAACAGAAGCATAACCGCCGAACAGAAAAGAAGAAGCGAAAAAGTATTCCCCAGTATCTCTTCCGCACGCTTGTCGTTTTTCTGTCCGCGCGCTATCGAAAACAGAGGCGCTCCGCCCGTTCCGAAAAGATTCGTAAACGCCGCGATCAGCGATGTCAGAGGAAAACAAAGTCCTATTCCCGTAAGCGCCATGCTGTCAGAGTGGGGAAGATGCCCGATATATATCCTGTCCGCAACGTTATAGAGAAGCTGGACTATCTGCGCGAGTATCAGCGGCGCAGACTGGGAAAGAATATTTTTCCATATCTTGCCCTTTGAAAAATCGTTGTTTACCGTCATTGTCAGTTCTCCGATCATGTTTTTACATAATAAAATTATAGCTCCAAACCAAAAAATTGTCAAGTCGGATAGCGGATTTATTTTCATCGATTATCCGAAAGCAAAAAAGCAAGGGACAAATCGTTATTGCCCCTTGCTTTTTTTATTTCAAATCTGTCATAAAATCATATTCTTTTCGGAAAGAGTTTCTATTCCCACAGCCGACAGTGCTTTTTCCGCCGCCTCATTGTCGCTTACTCTGAATACGACATACGCTCCGTTGCCTGACGGCGCTGTGTAAGCGTACATATAATCTATATTGATCCCAGCGTCTCCGAGAGCTTCAAGCACCGCAGAAAGCGAACCCGATTCATCTTTCATCTTTACCGCCACAACATCCGTAACAGTAACAAGATTTCCGTCGGAGAGAATTTCCTTTGCTTTTGCCGTGTCCGAAACGATAAGACGAAGAATTCCGAAATCGTTCGTGTCGGCTACACTTAACGCTCTGAGATTTATCCCCGCGTCCGCAAGCTTTTTCGCCGTGTCCAAGAGAATACGGGGCTTATTTTCAACAAATACCGATAACTGCTTGATTGCCATAATATGTTCTCCTTTCGTCAGTCGTGAAGCTTTCTCTTATCGATTACTCTGACCGCCTTGCCCTCGGATCTGACTATTGATTTGGGCGGAACAAGATGAACCTTAGGTCCTATGCCGAGCATTGTACGCATTGCCGCGACAAGCTCCTTTTCCTTAGCCTGATTCTCGCCGACCTTGTCGGAGAACTGCTCCGGAGCAATTTCAACGTTGATATCGAATGTGTCGCTGTTGTTCACGCGGTCAACAATGATCTGATAGTTGGGAGTGTAGCCCTCTTTCAGGAGAACTGTTTCTATCTGCGACGGGAATACATTTACCCCGCGGATTATAAGCATATCATCGCTTCTTCCCATAGGTTTGCTCATTTTTACGTGAGTGCGTCCGCAGGAGCAGTTCTTTCTCGTAAGAACACATATATCTCTCGTTCTATATCTGAGAAGCGGGAAAGCTTCCTTGTCGAGAGATGTGAACACAAGCTCGCCCTTTTCACCTTCGGGAAGAACCTCGCCCGTTTCGGGATTTATTATCTCCGCATAGAAATGATCCTCGTTGATGTGCATACCCGTCTGTTCCGCGCACTCGAAAGAAACGCCCGGACCGCTCGTTTCGGTAAGCCCGTAGATATCGTAAGCCTTTATTCCGAGACTTTTTTCTATTTCACGGCGCATTTCTTCAGTCCACGGCTCCGCTCCGAAGATACCCGCCTTAAGCTTGTTGTCTTCGGGCTTGTAGCCCGCTTCTTTCAGAGATTCGCCTATATACGCCGCATACGAGGGAGTACAGCAGAGTATGGTCGAACCGAGATCCATCATAAACTGTATCTGTCTTTCGGTATTTCCCGATGACATGGGAAGCGTGAGACAGCCTACCTTATGCGAGCCGCCGTTAAGTCCGGGGCCTCCCGTGAAAAGTCCGTAGCCGTAGCAAACCTGGCACACGTCCTCATTTGTTCCGCCTGCGGCAACTATTGCGCGGGCGCAGCATTCCTCCCAGATATCGATATCCTTTTGCGTGTAGAAAGCCACAACTCTCTTTCCCGTCGTTCCCGACGTGGACTGGATACGGACACAGTTTTTGAGATCGGTCGCGAGAAGTCCGTAGGGATACGCTTCACGCAGATCGTCCTTGCAGAGAAACGGGAGCTTCTTAATGTCGTCAACGCTTTTTATGTCATCGGGAGTAACTCCCTTTTCGTCCATGAGCTTCTTGTAATAGGGAACGTTATCGTAAACATGGCGTACCTGCTTTACGATCTTTTCGTTCTGAATTTCAAGAATTTTTTCTCTTGACGCGGTTTCGATTTCTTCCTGATAGTAATTGCCCATTTTCCATTCACCTCATATACCTGTTATTCAGCGTTCAGTCCTAGATCGAACGCTCTCCTGTTTACCTCGACAAACTGAGGCTTAACGCATTTTTCAATTGCAGAAAGCCATTTTTCTTCGGGGATATCAAAATATTTCGACAGTCTTCCCATAAGAACGATATTTACCGCCTTGCCGCTCCCCGCCTTTTCAGCGAGGCTCAAAGCGTCTATGCTGTCAACCGATATGCCTTTTGCCTTAAGCTCGTCAAGAATATTTTCGGGATACTCCTCCGCTCCCGTAATAACTGGCATTGGGTCTATCCGCTGAGTATTAACGACAACCGTTCCGCCTTTTTTCAGACACTTTATATGCCTTGCCGCTTCAAGCTTTTCAAATGATACGATAAAATCCGCCTCTCCCTCCGTAACAACGGGAGAATAGACCTTATCTCCGAAACGGACATATGTAACGACGGAACCGCCGCGCTGGCTCATTCCGTGAACCTCGCTGACCTTTACGTCATATCCCTCGTCGGTGAGAAGAGCGCCGAGTAATTTGCTTGCAAGCAGACTTCCCTGACCGCCCACTCCGACGATCATAATATTCTTTGTTTCCATTATTCCTCACTCTCCTTTCCGATAGCTCCCACACTGCAAAGCTCTGCACATACTCCGCAGCCCACGCATTGGGTGAAGTCGATATATCCCTTTTTATTCTTTACGCTGATCGCGGGGCAGCCAAGCTTCATGCACTTTTTGCAGCCGACGCATTTATCCGTATCAACCTTTAGAGGAGCTTTCGGCTTCACGTATTTGAGAAGCATACACGGTCTGCGGGAAATTATCACGGACGGCTCGGGAACAGACATTTCCTCAAGCACTGTTTCCTCACATTGTTTTAAATCGTAGGGATCGACTACCCTTACTCTGTTGATCCCGACTGCTCGGACGAGCTGTTCGAGATCTACCGCATAAGCGGGATCTCCCCTTAGATTTTTTCCCGTCGTGGGATTCTGCTGATGTCCCGTCATTCCCGTTATGGAATTATCGAGGATTATAACCGTGGAATCTGAAGCATTATAGGAAATATTAACAAGTCCCGTGATTCCCGAATGCATGAATGTGGAATCTCCGATAACACAGACGGTTTTTCCTTCCGTCTCCTCTTTGCCGATCTTGTTGAAGCCGTGTATTCCCGAAACGGAAGCTCCCATGCAGAGCGTCGTATCTATCGCAAAAAGCGGAGCGGAAGCTCCCAGCGTGTAACAGCCGATATCTCCGAGAGTGGTTATCTTATTCTTTGAAAGCACGTAAAATAATCCCCTGTGAGGACATCCCGCGCACATTATCGGCGGACGAACGGGAATTCTGCTGTCAGCCGAAATACTTTCGGGCTGCTGCAACGCGAACGCTTTTCTGATCGTCGCCTGATTATATTCTCCGACAGGCGGGAACATTTCCTTTCCGATACAATCTATTCCGAGAGATTTTACGTGCGTTTCAATTATTCCGTCAAGCTCTTCAATAACGTAAAGCTTATGTACCGAAGCGGCAAAATTTTTTATCATTTTTACGGGCAGAGGATTTACAAGTCCCAGTTTAAGTACGGAAATCGTGTCACCGAACACTTCTTTGACATACTGATAGCACGTACCCGAACAGATTATTCCTATATCTCCCGCGCCCTTTTCAACACGGTTAAGTTCTCCCGTCTCGCCGAGTTCCTCGCGGATCTTCAAGGTTCTTTCCTCGACAAACGGATGACGCGCCGTGGCGTTTGCGGGAGCCATTACGTACTTGCGCGGATTCTTTTCATATGCAAGCAGCGTCCTTTCTTCTCTGCCGAGCATTTCAACGCTGCTGCTGCAATGAGCTATTCTCGTACACATTCTCACCATTACGGGAGTATCGTATTTTTCAGAAAATTCAAAAGCTTTTTTTACGAAATCCTTAGCCTCTGCGGGGTCGGACGGTTCGAGCATGGGAATTTTTGCCGCTATCGCATGATGACGGGAATCCTGCTCGTTCTGCGACGAATGCATTGCGGGATCG
>CAZCUQ010000026.1:0-18348 GCA_964501705.1 uncultured Ruminococcus sp.
CCTTAAATCTTTACAAATACGGGAATCGTTAAGACGAAAGGAGAGAAATACATTTATGACAGCACGCGCAGCATTGATATCGATCAGGAGCTTTCTTAAAAAACACCTTTTATCAATAATAATTACGGTTGTTGTCTGCATTGCATTGATCGCTGCATATAAGTATGTCGCATGGTATAGTTATTATAAATACAACCAATACGAAAATCTGCCTTTTTACGGAAGCACTCCTTGCAGTCACGATCTAAGCTATCAGGAGCCGGTCGTTCCGAACGGGAAATATTACCTAAACGGCGATGAATCAGCGCCTCTTTATATTGAAATAACGGAGTTTAAATATTGGGAACTGAAATCGTCGGACGGCAAGACGGATACGGTCAAGGATTATCTCTCGGATGTCAGCTATTACAAAACGTACCCATACAGGATATCAAATCCCGATGGAACTATCGATTATATGGGAGTCGGACAAAAGGTCGAATTCAAAGTCATTACCGATCATTGCGTCGATTATCCGTATCTTTATCGCAATTGGAGCAAAGCTACCGGTGAATACGCAGATTACCCCGGAACTGTTTATCAAGGCGATACGCCGCTCGGATTCCTGTACGTGACGGAAGAAAAACCCTATATTGATTACTCAGACAACGAAAACATTACGATATGCGGTCCGTATATAGAAGGCGTTTCAATATCCAAAGATATCTCTAAAGACACTTGGGGACATTATACCCGCATTGAATAGTATTATTAAAACAGGCGGTATCCTGCATGACTTTCAGGATACCGCCTGTTTTTTCAGATTTTTGATTATTAATGAAAATCTATTTTTATCTGCACTCGGTTACCGATATCGCCGAAACATCGACCGGCATTCCTTTTCCGCGAATTTTCATGGATTTTACCGACGATATTCCGCCCGATTCAAACGCGCTGTTAAAGGAAGAATAATCATATATGACAGTACTTCCCTCAACTCTTGATTCCGTAACGGCTGCTTCGGCAGTTCCGTCCGAAACTGTCAGAGTGAGCGGAGACATACCTTCGGAAAGTGTTGCCGATGTCGAAAATTCAACTATGATCTCGGAATTCTCGGTCATTGCGGAAAGATCGAAATTCTCTCCTCCGAATTCATACCTGAGAATTTCACTTCCGGAGACAGATTCGCTATGGGTAAATTCAAGGCTTACAGCAGAAAGCTCCGCAGAGGTTTCTTCAGACGATGCTTCTTCAGACGATGGTTCTTCAGACAATGTTTCCTCAGACGATGCTTCTTCCGCAGGAACAGTCGTGGTTTCGGCTGACGTCTCTGTCGGGAGCAGCTCCAATATCGGCGATTCCGTGCCGTTTTGTTCGGGCATGATAAAAAGGAAATAATATACGAATGCCACGATGACCGCAAGTATCAGCAGGATAACAATAACCGTTCCCGCGTGCGAGGATTTCTTTTTTTTCTTGCTTTTCCCCGAAGTCGAAACAGCCGCATTTTTTCGTTTTTCTTCATTTTTCTTAACATCGGAATAAAAGCCGTTTGAAAAATCATCGTTTCGCGTATTGACAAAATTCGCCGCAGTCACGCGGGGTTCGCTTTCATCGGCGTAATATTCCATTTTGGGTTCTTTGGGAAGTTCTATCTCTTCCGCTTCCTTCTTTGGGGCGGCGGGCAAAGGAGGGAGCTTATTCTTTTCTTCTTCAAGACGACGCAGCTCCGCCGCAGTGGGAAGAGGCTTCGAGTGATCCTGCACGGAAGATTTTTTAACGGCAGGCTCCGCTCTTTTCGGTTTAAGCACTGAGATATCCTTAGGCTTTATAATATTTATCTGCTTTACTTCGGGGAGAGCGGCGGATGATGCTTCTTCCGCTTTTTCAATCGTTTCTTCAATAAGCTCTTCCTTTTTTCTTTCCTCTTCGCTTTCGGTCTTTTTTTCCGGGGCAGGCGTAACGGGAATATTTTGAGGCTTAGGAGGAAGCTTCTTTATTTCAGGAACAGCCGTATCGCTTTTTATTTCTTCCTTTTTTTCCGAAACAGACGTTTCATCGGTATCGGCAGCGGCGCTTCCGCATTCCAGACAAAATTTTGCTCCGGGTTTAAGTTCCGCTCCGCAGCTTTTGCAAATACGCATTTAAAGGTACTTCCTTTCAAAAATGAAATTATTCGGTGAAAAACCTCTGAGAGGCAATGTATTCTTCACCTGCTTTAAGCTCCCTGTAACCTGTTTGATCGGGCGGGAGCATGAGATTCGGAGCATTGACCTGCGCTGTCATAGGCTCGACGCAGAAATAATTCTCAAAGCCCTTGTCGTTCCATACTATCCAGTAATTGTAATTTTCCAATATCTCGTTGCAGATCCTTTTTCCGCTTTTTATATCGGTCATCACTGCGCCATTGAATTGTTTTCCGTCAAGCTCAGTTTTGCCCGCGGAATACATATCGTTGCAGATATCCGTGAGAACAGGGCATTTGCCCGTAAGATATCCCCTGTCATAATCCGTAAGCGTTTCCGTTTTCCCCGTAGGGAGCCATCTTTTCTTATCGAATGGAAGCTTTTCCTTTGCGGGAACAATAAGTCTGATATTTTCCTGTCTTCCGCCCTTTACAAACGGAGCGTTATATGTAGTGTGGGTAGCGATTGAAACGGGAAGAACGCGATCCTCCGAGAGATTTGTAAGCTTTACGCTGTGAGTGAGTCCCTCATTTGAAAGAGAAACAGTGATATTCGCCTTGAATTTTATCGGGAAAACGCTGTAGAAGAAGTCTCTCTCATCGTAAATATATTCCGTTGTTACCGAGCTTCCCGACATATCGGCGATCCTGTGCGCTCTTTTCTGCAAAAAGCCGTGTATGTGATTTTTAAATTTGGTTTCGTTCACCGGAAGATAATAAACGAAGTCGGATGTTTTAAGTACGCCGTGATCGAATCTGTTCGGAAGATACAAGGTCGGAAGTCCCCATACCTCGGTGGAATTCATAAACTGCGCGGCAGTCTGCTCCTCGCTGTAGCGGAAAACATCAATGTTGTTTTCCTCGTCCTGAAATCTCATAACGTTTGAGCCGAGAGACGGCGCAATGACAGCGGCATATCTGCCGCTCCGAAGCTGTACCGCTTCAAATCCCTTGAAATCTATAAGCTTTGCGCTCATGTTACCCATTTCCTTTCCGTTTAAGAATCGTATTTTCTGACTCTTAATTCTATACCGAGAGAATCCGCAAGAAGTCCGCATTTTTCGATATCTTCCTTTGATATTACGTCAACTGCGGTAAACATGACTTTCGGAACATATTTTTTACAGTCCGAGGCGAATCGGAGCATTGCCTCGTAAGCGCCGTCAAATTTCGGTCTTGTGACCTTGTTGTACCCGTCAGCACAGGGAGCGTTAAGCGACACAGAAACGACATCGACCGCGTCCTTTAAAAGCTCCGCCGTCGGCTTTTGATTGATAATATCTCCGAGACCGTTCGTGTTGAGGCGGACACTTTTATCGGGATAACGTTTTTTCAGTTCCTTTCCGATGAAAGAAACATCATCCGCTCTTTCCATAGGCTCTCCGTAGCCGCAGAAAACTATTTCACCGATTTTTTTCATATCGAAGCTTTCGATCTGCGCGAGAACTTCTTCGTTTGACGGTTCTCTTTCAAGCCAGAGACTGTCCGAGCCGTAAGCTCCGTCACCGTTATGACGAATACAAAATGTACAATTGCACGGACATCTGTTTGTAAGGTTTATATAAAGGTTATCTTTGACATTATAAACAAAGGTTAGTCCTTTCAAGGCGGTTCCTCCAAGTCACTTCTTAATTTTAAGAGAAATATCGAATGCCTTTACCGAATGAGTTATCGCGCCCACGGAAATAATATCCACTCCCGTTTCGGCGATTTCCCGTACTCTTTCGAGAGTGACATTTCCCGATGCTTCGAGTTTTGCACGTCCGTCCGTGATCTCCACGCATTTTTTCATTTCATCGGTTGTCATATTGTCAAGCATGATAACGTCCGCGCCGCACTCTATTGCCTCGCGAAGCTCGTCCTCATTTCTTACCTCGACTTCTATCTTATTCATATGACCGATCCTCGCGCGGAGAGTTTTCACGGCGTTTGTTATTCCTCCGCAGGCATCGGCGTGATTATCCTTTATCATTGCCGCGTCGGAAAGATTATATCGGTGATTTCTTCCTCCGCCTGTCATCACGGCGTATTTTTCGAGAGGACGAAGACCGGGAAGAGTTTTTCTGGTATCGGCAACGGAAGCCTTTGTTCCCTCACATTCCCTGACGTATTCGGAAGTGGCGGTCGCAACGCCCGACATATGCTGCAATATATTGAGAGAAGTTCTTTCGCCCTTTAGTATCGTTGAAGTTTTCCCCGAAATTTTTCCGATAACATCGCCTTTATTCACTTTTTCTCCGTCGCGGATATAAATTTCGGTTTTTACGGCATCATCGATCAGCTGAAAAACTCTGACGGCAATGTCTATCCCGCAGAGTATTCCCGTATCCTTGGCGATATATTCCGCCTCGGAGAAGCTGTTTTCGCCGGTGAGATAATCCGTTGCAAGATCTATGTAATTGATATCTTCAAGGAGAGCCGTTTTTATAAGCTCGTCCGTATAAATCTTATTTATCATAACATAATGCCTTTCATTATTCTATTCCCGCTATGGCGCAGGCATTCGAGAGGACATCGCCTATACCGTCGTTTATGAGAAGATCGACCTTTCTGTCGTAATCGGTGGAGGATTTATTTATCATGGCGATTTTTTCTCCCCTGAAATAGTTTATCATTCCGCTCGCGGGATAAACCACAAGAGACGTTCCTCCGACAATAAGCAAATCGGCGTGAGAAATTGCATCGACAGCGCCGTTCACTGTGAGACTGTCGAGTCCCTCGCCGTAAAGCACGACATCCGGCTTGATAAGATGTCCGCACGAATCGCACGCGGGGACTCCGTCGAAATTCTTCACATAGCGCGCGTCAAATTCTTTCCCGCAGCTTATGCAGTAATTTCTGTGTACCGAACCATGAAGCTCGTAAACCTTCTCACTTCCCGCCGCCTGATGAAGTCCGTCGATATTCTGAGTGACGACAGCCTTTAATTTTCCGCATTTTTCAAGCTTTGCGAGAGAAATATGCGCTTTGTTCGGCTTAACGCCGAGAGGAAGCATTTTATCCTTATAGAATCTGTAAAATTCCGAAACATTGGCGCAAAAAAACTCATGACTTAAAATAGTTTCGGGCGGATAGTCATATTTCTGATTATAGAGTCCGTCCTGCGAACGGAAATCGGGAATACCGCTTTCGGTGGAAACGCCCGCTCCTCCGAAGAATACGATATTGTTATATTCTTCTAACCATTTTGCCAGGACATTTATTTTTAATTCCGAATTAGTCACCGAATCATCTCTCCCGCTTTCTTTTTCTTTACAGGCTTTTTTGAAGCCGAATCTGCACACATATTTATTATAGCATAGTTTTTTTTGAATTTCCACTGTTTTTTTAAATTTTAATATAAAATTCCTCCAACTTGTATATTTTCATGATTTTCAAAAGAATAAAAAGAATAATTTGTATACTTTCACAAGTTTTCAGTATTTTCTTTAAGGATTCTTCCTGCCCTGAGAAGTTCTTTAAGAGTTTTCGCGTCCTCGGAATCTATCGCGTTTCTGTATTCTTTAAGCCTGTCGATGATAAAATCTATCTCAAAGCAGAGCGGCTCCTTATTCATAATGAACAAAGTGGTCCACATATTCTCATTAAGCTTCGCCACTCTCGTAAGATCCTGGAAGCTTCCCGCCGAAAATCCGAGCTGACGCTGATGAGTGGGACTTTTTATGTAGGCGTTCGATACAACGTGCGCGAGCTGGCTTGTAAAAGCTATGATGGAATCGTGATCGTCGGGATTTGTTATTACCACTTTCTTGAAATTTATCGCATACGCAAAATCCTCAAGAAGATTTACCGCCGCCTGCGGAGTTTTTTCCGTCGGAGTGATAATAAAGCTTGCGTTGTCAAAAAGATTGTCGAGAGAATATTCAAATCCCGAAAATTCTCTTCCCGCCATCGGGTGAACTCCCACAAAGGTGACATTTTCCGCCGCAAGAACATCCTCCAGCTCGGTAACTATTCTCTTTTTAACGCCGCAGACATCGATAACTATGCTGTCCTTTTTGAATTTCTTTGCGTTAGCCTTGCAGAATTCTATACATTTATCGGGAAAAAGTCCGATGATCGTAATATCTCCGTCTCCGACCTCCTTTTCCTCGTAATCGACAGCTCCCTGTGAAAGAGCCATTTTCACCGTTTCGGGGTTCGTATCTATTCCGCCGACAGTGTGATTCGTGTGCTTTTTGATGTGCTTGCAGAGAGAGCCTCCGATAAGTCCGAGACCCACGACAGTTATCTTCATTTAAAATACTTCCCTTATTAAAATTTATATGTTATTTTCCGTGCTTTTTTAAAATATGTCTGATATACGCAAACGTATAATCCTCGCCCTTTTCCGAGAGCATTTCAAGGAGCTTTTCGAGAATTGCCGCCGTTTTCGGGTGCATGGTCTGCTGAGCCGTTCTGTTCGGCGCTCCCCTTTTGTAGTACATAAGCGGAGCGCTGTCGGTGTATCTGTCTCCCATATAGATCTTTGACGCGGCTACTCTGTCGCAGAACATCTCGACAACATACTTAAACGGCATTTTAACTCCCACGATACGCTTTGTCACGGGATCGTAGTCGAGCCAGTACTCATAATGATGCCTGTTTCTTCCCTTGTGATGGAGCCACGCGGCACTGTAGCCCTTATCCTCGCGTTCGGCTTCGTTGGGGCTTCTGCTCCCCTGATAGTATTTGCAGCCCGAAATGAATTCGGCGGGGCTGTATTTCGACAGATCATGCAAAATTCCCTGAACGGGTATCCCCGCTCTCACGCAGTTTTTAAACACCTCATGCTTATGGCGCGAAATTGTTTTCAAGTGACATATTATTTTATTCACATCATCACCCCGAATAGTTTTATGACAAAAGACCCTCGATACCGTCTTCCCTGAAGCGTTTCCTGTAGTAAGAAAGCTCCTCCGATATCATATCGTCTATAACATCCATTCCGAGCAGCTCGACGGGAGCCTTGTCATCCGTGAGAATTTTATTTCCCGCCTCATATTTTACGAGTTTATCCGAAACCTCGTCCATAAGATTTTTAAGCTCGCCGTCATAAAGCGCGTCTGACTTTTTTGAGAAAACGGAGAGCATATACGGATTGTCCGATGCGAAAAGCTCTCTGTTCGACGTACTGCCGACATTTGCCGTATAGATTTCGGAAAACACGGAGGCTATCGTATCTCCGAGATACTCGTTGATACTCCCCTCCTTGTCGGATCTCATATTCATATTTACGACCATTACGCCGTTTTCTTTAAGGCAGTTTTTCACAAGCGTGAAAAACTCCTCAGAAGACATCTGGAAAGGTATCGTTATATCCTGATAAGCGTCTACCATGATAACGTCATACTTCTTCCCGCAGGTATTGAGAAAAGCTCTTCCGTCATAGGTCGTTACGGGAATGTTTTCGGGAAGAGCAAAAAATTTATGAGCAAGAGATGTGATCTTTTCATCTATCTCCACGCCTTCGATACTGACGTTTTCAAAGTATTCGGCGCATTTCGCGGCATATGTTCCCGTTCCCATTCCGAGAACGAGGATATCCGTTTTTTCCTCTTCCGTTTTTTCGCAGTCGGACATAAGAGGCGCCGCGAGAGCATAATCGTAATACATTCCCGTAAGTCCGCCGCTTTTTACGTACACCGACTGCACTCCGAAGAGAACATTTGTTGAAAGAACGGTTCTTGTTTCGTAATCCCTGACCTGAAGGTAATTATATACGGATTCTCCCTCGTAAACGAGATCCTTCTCCCAGAAAGCAAATCCGAGAGTGTCCGCAAGCACGGAAAAAGCAAGAAAAAGCGCCGCCGTAACCGCTATTTTTCCCTTTCCCCTTTTCTCCGAGATGAAATAAACGATACCCAGTATCAGTAAAATTCCCGAAAAAATCAGAAACGTGACCGCCGTTCCCACAGCGGGGATAGTCACGAATGTCGGAAGAAAAGTGCCGATAATGCTTCCTGTCGTATTTGCCGCGCCGAGCGCTCCTGCGGTTTTTCCGCTGTCGTCAAGACTCCTGACCGTATACTTTACAAGCGAAGGCGTTACCGTTCCGAGAAGAAAAAGCGGAAACACAAAAATAAGCATACAGGATAAAAACGCCGCTATAATGAGAAAATTCGTGCTTACCGTCACTACGAGCAGTGCCGAGACAGCAAGGATAACAAACTTTCCCGCGAAGGGTATCGCCGCTGTCCATACTGCGGCAATGAGAAGTCTGCCATAAAGCTTATCCGGGTCGGGATTTTTATCCGCGCTTCTTCCTCCCCATATATTTCCGAGAGCCATCGCAATCATTATCGTACCTATGATAATAGTCCATACTATCTGCGATGAACTGAAATACGGAGCGAGAAGTCTGCTCGCGCCAAGTTCGACAGCCATGACCGACATTCCCGAAAAAAATTCCGTCAGATACAGAAAAATCTTGTTTTTTAATATTCCGTATTTTTTATTATCCATAAAATGCCTCCGGTCATTTACTGTGAATCAACATACATATTATACACCATTAAAACGTTTAAGTCAAGCGAAATTTTATTAAAAGCACGGAACTCAGCCATTTTATCCGTCCATCCGCCCTTTGATGCAGCTCCCGCCGGATTACTCCTTTCGATTGGGAACCGCATAAAACGAAAACTTTCTTTCCAAAAAAGAGAAATAATACAAAAAAATAATTTTCCGTGTTTAGCCTGTATTTTTGTTTGTATGAAATTCATATAAATATTTGTGCATTTTTTTCCGTTATATATAAAAAAACGCTTGACAAAAATCAAAATTTATGGTATATTAACAATAAGTGATACAGAAGAGCAGACATTACTTTGACTCTTCATAAAATAACATTCAGGAACGGTGGTATAATATGGACAATACTGAATTCAAAAAACTGCTTATCGACAGCCTTGCCGATGATGAGGTGAAGGCGGCTATGCGAAAGATATTCGGCGAGGATACCCTTGCCGAGGATATCGCCAAATATGAAGCGAGAATTGCGGAGCTTGAAGAAGAGCTTAACTCCAAGGATACCGAAATATCGGGTATCAATCTCCGGCTCAGCAAAATAAAGCTTGAAGTCTCCGACCGCGACAGAAAAATTTCCGAGCTTACCGAACTCCAGGCTAAGGGCGACAACGACGCCAAAGCCGCCCAAAATAAGGTGGAATCCCTCACCGCCAAGGTCGAGGAACTTACTAAGGAAGCTGAAAAGGCAAAAGCGGATATCGCAGAAAGAGACGCAAGAATCAGCACTATGACCGCCGCTCAGGCTCAGGGCGACAGCACTGCGGAGGAAGCCGCAAAGAAAATCGAAGAACTCGGCAAAAAAGTCGAGGATATCTCCGCTCAGCTTGATAAGGCCAAGGCTGATATCGCCGACAGGGACAACAGAATAAGCTCTATGACCGCCGCTCAGGCTCAGGGCGACAGCTCCGCAAAGGCTGCCGCAGAACAGATCGAAGCTCTTAACGCCAAGGTCAAGGAGGCCGAAGAACAAACCGCAAAGGTTAAGGAAGAATCCGCCGCAAAGGACAAGTCTCTCGAAGAGCTTAAGACTAAAATTTCCGAATTCAAGGCTTCCAAGGCTGAATCGGATGAGATAATCGCTCAGCAGAATTCCTCCATCGATAAATATAAAGAACAGATAAATTCTTTAAGCGAAAAGAATACCTCGCTTGAAAACAGTATTCTCGACTATAAATCGGCTGCAGACGATGCTACCTCAAAGGCGGCTCTCACAGGCTCGAAGCTTACCGAAGTCGCCGAAAGCCTCGAAAAGGCTCGCGCGGAGATCGCCGAAAAGGATTCCGTCATAAGCGACCTTAATTCAAAGCAGAGCGATTATTCCGAAAAATTCGAGTCTATGCGCTCCTCAAACGAAAGTCTCAACGCCGCCGTAAACGACCTTAACACAAAGATAAACGAACGCGATGAAAAGATAGAGGTCATGAGGAAACAACTCCAGGCTATGCTCGTCCTCCGCGATAAGATAAACGAATACGCCGAAACAGCCAACGCCTATGCGGAAGAAGTCGAAAAGGCTCATGTGGCTATCTCCTCAAGAGACGGTCAGATAGCCGAGCTTTCCGCGAATATCGCTCATATGAACGATAGCATCGCCGTTAAAGACAAGCAGATCGAGGATTCGGCAAATTATGCTTCTTCGCTTGAGAATCAGATAAACGAATACAAGAACGCTTTCGACGACGCAAAAATACAGATAAAGAATATGCAGCAGGAGGTTGAAGCGGCTGAACAAAGCGCCGCCGCTTATAAGTCTACCTTTTCAAACCTTAATGAAATGTTTGACGTTTACACAAGCCTTTCTCCCAAAACGAAAAAGGGTCTTGATGAAAATCAGGTATTCCCGGAGGGTATCACAGTACGGAGCTTCCTCTCCTGCGGAGCGCAGTGGGGTCATGTTCAGGGTCTTTGGGAATACACTCAGACAAGGATCAACGCCGAGGATTTCACTGACGTTGATGCTCTCAACAAACTGTTTGCATTCATGCTTGATTTCCACAACAGCAGCCAAAGCACTCCTCCCTATGAGCTTATAGATACTCCCAAGGGTACTATGTACGATGAAGAGCTTCATGACAGACTTATGTCAAGAGAAGAAAGGAAGGCACTGTTCTTCGGCGAAAAGAAAAAGGAAGCATATTCGGGTCCCGTTGCGGAATGTGTTCTCTACGGATACAAGAAGAACGGCAAGGTAATGAACAAGGCAGTTGTAAAGATTTGATTTTCAGTTACATAATAACAAGGACTTACAAACCGTAAGTCCTTTGTTTTATTTTTTATAAAATTCAGCAAGAGTTTTTTCCGCCTTTTTGCCGATTACAGAAAAACCGAGGTTTGTTTTCGCGTCATAGTCATCGGGAATAATTGTCTGCCAGTCCCACCAGAAAAATCCGTCAAACCATTCCTCGCCCGAAAACGCCTCAAGAGCCGAAAGATAGAATTTATCCTGTTCGTCCTCGTCAAACGGAAGATCGCGATGCTGAAAATCCCACGGCATCGAAGCGCAGCCCTGCGCACTTCTGCACCCTATTTCCATGAAGATGATCTTTTTCCCGAATTTTTCCGAAACAGCTTTAAGACGCGGCTTTTCTTTTTCCCAGCCCTTTATCATATCGCTCACGGAGTCTCCCGAAAGACCTACTTTGTAATACGCGGACGTTCCGATATGATCGACAGCGTCAAACCATGCGACGTTTTCCTCCGACCCGTGATTTGTGTTGTAAATAAGCTCTCCGTGATAGATCTTTCTGACCTCTGCGATAAACCTTCTCCAGTGTTCCTCTTTTCTTTCCGTGCCGAGCATTTCACAGCCTATGCAGAGCATTTCCGTTTTTGTATCCTCGGCAATTTCGGCATAGTGGCAGATAAACGCCGTGTAGCAGGAAAACCATTCGTCCCAATAAGTATTGAATCTTTTGGGAGAAGGATTTTTCGTAACGGGAAATTCTATGTCGGGGAAAGATATATTTGCTCTCCATACTCCGTCCTCACAGTTGATAACAGGCTTTAAGCAGACCTTCTGCCCGAGAGATTTAAGTCTTTGGATCGCTAAAATTATTTCGGAATCCGTTACTGTAAAACGGTAATCAAATCCGAATCTCGATGATGAAAATTTTTCCTGAGTGACCGCAAACGCAAGAGCTGTCCAGTCGGTTCCCATAGCGGTCATTCTTTTCATTGATTCAAGCGATTTTTCCGATCTGTACATTCCCCGTCTGCCGTCCCAGCCGTATGTAAAGCCCTTTTTCATAGCAAAACTCCTTTTCATATTATTAATAGATCAATGCGGATTCACAGATTCAGTTATCCCTGCGAGTTACGAATAATATCCGCCGAAGTTCCGTCCGAAGCCTTAATAAGATCACAGGGAGACGCCTCTATCTGACAGCCTATTCTGCCGCCGCTCACATAGACAGTCTCCTGTGACAGTGCCTCTTTCGCAAAAACGGTTTTGTATTTCTTTTTCATTCCTATGGGAGAACAGCCGCCTCTTATATATCCCGTCACCTTGTTTATATCGGCGACATGGATCATCTCGACCGATTTTTCGACGACAGCTTTTGCCGCTTTTTTCAGATCAAGCTCCGCCGCAGCGGGAATAACAAAAACAAAATATTCTCCCGAATGACCCTTTGTCACAAGAGTTTTGAATATCTTTCCGGGAGACTGCCCCGTGAGAGCGGCAACGTTCAGAGCGTCCACAGCGCCATCCTTGTGAGGATATTCATGAGTAGAGTATTTTATTTTCAGTCTGTCAAGTATTCTCATGGCATTGGTTTTTGCTTCAGGCATATCATCACCTCGTTTATGCTATTATACATTATTCTTACAAAAAAAGCAATGCCTACTGCAAAGATTTTAATTTGTAGAATTCACCTTTTTTTGCCATAAGCTCTTCGTAGGAGCCGAATTCCATAAGACCTTTTTCTCCTATCACGGCTATCTTATCGGCGTTTCTTATTGTGGAAAGACGGTGAGCGACAATGATCGTCGTTCTGTCTTTTACAAGGCTGTCAACGCTGTCCTGTATTTTTTTCTCCGAAACGGTATCGAGAGCCGAGGTTGCCTCGTCGAGAATAAGTATCTTCGGATTTCTTATAAATGCTCTTGCTATGGATATTCTCTGTCTCTGCCCGCCCGACAGATTTCCGCCGTGTTCGGTAAGCTTCGTATCGAGTCCTTCGGGAAGAGAATCGATAAGTTCCCCGAGATTTGCCGACCTTACGGCAGAATCAATTGATTCCTCGCTGTAATCGTCTTTTCCGTAGGTAATATTCTCCCTAAGCGTTCCCGAAAACAAAATAGGCGTCTGTGGAACTACCGAGATATTTTTTCTGTAGCTCTTTAATGAAAAATCCCCCATTTTCTTTCCGTCGATAAGTACGTCTCCCGAATCCGCACGCAAAAAACCGATTATCATATTGACGACAGTGGTTTTTCCCGCTCCCGAAGCGCCAACGAGAGCGACCGTTTCGCCCGCGTTTATTTTAAGGCTGAAATCTTCAATAACGGGCGTTTCGGAGTTTTTATATCTGAATGTGACATTTTTAAATTCAATGCTCCCCTGCAGATCTCCGATATCGTTTCCGTTTCCGCTGTCCTCGATTTCCTTACAGTTAAGGATATCTCCCACAGAGCTTACGGATTCAAGCCCTTTCGAGATAATGGGAATGAGAGTAACGATGCCGCCCACCTGATTTACTATATTGCCGAAATAAGTCTGATACATTACCACATCGCCGGGGAGAATTTCTCCTTTTACGGCAAGATATCCCGTAAATCCGAGACATATTACCTGAAAGATCTGAAACGCCGCCCAGCTGACCGAACCGAAATACGACTGGAGAACATCAAGCTTGAATCCCTCTGATGCGACGTTTTCAAGCTTTGAATCAAGCCTTTGAGTTTCAACATCTTCCAGCGCGTGCGCTCTCGTCACGGGGATAAGTTCTATCATTTCCATAACGCTTACCGATGTTTCTTCCATTTCCTTTCGGAAAGACTTGTTGCTCTTGTTTATTCTGTTTCTGAAAACCGTGCGGATTATCACCGCGACCGGAATCGTTCCGAGGAAGAACAAAAAAACCGTAAAGCTTGACGAAAGCACAACAGTCATTGATACCGCAACATTTAAAACTATACTTAAAACCGAGATGAAAATCTGTGAGGAAAGAGTTTCTATCTGTTCCACATCGCGCATTATTTTGGACTGGATACGTCCCGATTCCATTTCATTATGAAAGGTAATTGACAGCTGCTGGAGCTTTTTTACCATGGAACTTCGGAGATTGCGCTCCACCCTTCTTATTGATTTTGCGTAGCAGACAGTATGAAAATAATTGGAGGCAACATTCTGAACAGCCAAAAAACACATAACAACAACATTTATGATGATTGTTCTTCCCGATGATTCATCGGGATTTGTCGCCGTATTGATAATATTCGCCGTTACAATGGGCAGAACCCACACGGGAGAATGCTTTACCGCAAAAAACACTATCGCGAGGAAAAGATTAAAATACTGTCCCTTATACATAGCGATGAGTGTTTTCAAACTGCTTTCCTTATTTTTCTCAAAAACGGAAAGCATTTCCTCATATGTCATTTTTTCTCCCGCTTTATGCTTTTTACTGAAAATATCTTCTTTTTGGGGCATATGTTTTTCCTTTCAAAGATAGAGAACGGCTTCGGACAAATTATCCGCGCTCCCTATAATATACTTTCTGTCAACATCGGACGGCTCTGTGAGGTCGGGGATCATCAGAACATCCAAACCTGCCGAGAATGCGCTTTTTATCCCGTTCGGACTGTCCTCAAGCGCGAGACATTCAGACGGAGCAAATCCTATCTTCTCACAGGCAAGGAGATAAATATCGGGCGCAGGCTTTCCTGTTCTGACATCGGGAGCGCAGACTATTTTATCGAATCTGTCAAACAAATTCAGTTTCTTCAGATATTTTTCGGTTCTTTCAAAGTCCGTCGCGGTGCATACGGCTTTTTTGACTTTTCTCCTTTCAAGCTCTGAAAGAAGCTCGTTTACACCGTTTTTAAGCGGGATACCGTTTGCTTCGAGGTCGTTGTTCATCAGCTCCTTGCGTCTTTTTCTCACCGCCCCGTAGTCAAATGAAGCTCCCAGCTCCGATTTAAGATATTCCGAAGCCCATTCACCCCAAAGGCTTCTTATATGAAGAGCGTGCTTCATCTGCATATCAAAGCCGTATTCCCCCGCTGCCTGACGCCAGTATTTCGTACGGAGCTTTTCCGTATCGAGTATCACACCGTCCATATCAAAAATAACCGCTTTATATCCGCTCATAAAAGCACCCCTTTTAAAAAAGCTGCCGCATTTTCCGTGCGGCAGCCAATATTCAATATTCAACGACATTGAAATTTGTACTTTCAGCCTGCGAAAAAAAATCATATATGCAAATTCTTGCTTGACTTCAAGTCATATTTCTAATGTCGTTAATTATAAAAATGTCTCCACAGGAACCGCACGCGAACCTTCGCGCATAATTTTAACGAAAACAAGTAAAGTGACTGTAGGAATACTTTTGTTTTTCAAAGGGGAGATTAACGCAGTTTTCGCAAAAATTTGCCGAAAAAAATGTGCGTATTTCCTGTAAAGACAGGTAAATTATTCCGAAAGAAGCTTTTCCGCACAGGCAAGCTTGACCGCCTCGCAGAAAATATTCACTGCTTTTTGAAGTTCCTCACAGGTCGGATATGTGGGAGCGATTCTGATATTACTGTCACTCGGATCGTTCTTGTAGGGATAAGTCGCTCCCGCATCGGTAAGGACTACTCCCGCGTCCCTGCACAGAGCCGCCACTCTTTTGGCGCAGCCGTCAAGTGTATATACCGAAATAAAGTAGCCGCCGTTCGGCTTATTCCAACGGAGTATTCCGAGCGAGCCGAGTTCCTTTTCAAGCGTATCAAGCACTATATCGAATTTCGGAGCAATTATCGATCTGTGTTCCTTCATTTTTGCCTTTATGCCGTTAATATCCTTGAAATATCTTACATGGCGAAGCTGATTTATCTTATCATAGCTTATGCACTGCATACCGAGGATCTTAACGATCTGACCGATATTATTTTTTGAAGCGGCCATGACCGCGACTCCCGCACCGGGGAAAGATATTTTTGAGGTCGAAGCATATTCAAAGATCATATCTTCTTTGCCATTTTTCTTTGCTTCGTCAAATATATTGATGAGCTTATCGGGCGTATCGCAGAGATCGTGAACGATATAGGCATTGTCCCAGAATATCCTGAAATCCTTTGCTTTTGGGGAAAGATTTGCAAATCTCCTGACAGTTTCGTCCGAATAGGTTATTCCGTCGGGATTACTGTATTTCGGGACGCACCATATCCCCTTGACGGTTTCGTCCTCGGATACAAGCTTTTCAACCGTATCCATATCGGGACCCGTTGGGAGCATGGGGATATTTATCATTTCTATATTAAAGCACTCGCAGACGGAGAAATGACGGTCATAACCGGGAACAGGACATAAAAACTTGATCTTATCATATTTGCACCACGGTTTTTCGCTGCCGTAAACACCGTGAGTCATTGCTCTCGAAACAGAGTCGAACATAAGCGCCAGACTTGAATTTCCGCCAACGATAATTTCATCGGACGATACGTCAAGCATCTCGGCAAAAAGTCTTTTAGCCTCTTTTATTCCCGTAAGAGTGCCATAGTTTCTGACGTCGCTTCCGTCCTCGCAGATAAGGTCGGACTTGCTGTTAAGTACATCGAGCATATCCATTGTAATATCAAGCTGCGAAGCGCCGGGCTTGCCTCTTGACATATCGAGTTTCAGTCCCTGTGACTTATAAGCCTCATATTCAGCCTTTGCCTTGTCACGAAACGCCTGAAGCATTTCCTTGCTCATGCCCGTACATTCCATTAAAATTACCCTCTTATCACTATAATATAAAGCAAAACGCTTCATAATCTATAATATAACTTTTTTCTCCGTTTTGCAAGTGATTTTTTTAAATTATGCAAATTTTTTCCCTTTTGAACATATTACCGCTTCAAAAAGAAAGAGTTTATGTGTTTTCTATCAAAAGTATTTAATTTGTTTTAAAGTTTACATATGATGTTTGCGTTTTAACGGACTTACCCGAAAACGATTCGGTTAATCCCCCGATGAAGGAAATTTCTTCCTTTTACGAGCCTGCCGGACTCTCTGATGACTCGCGGTCATAAATAAATTTTATGATGACTTGACAATTTTCACGGATTGTTGTATAATATTTTATGTGAAATGTAATTTTCAGGCGTATGCGCTTGTATGCTTTTGATATAAAGGAGAAAAAAATGGCAGAACTTGTTTACAACGAACATGGAAGACTATTGTTTACCAAGGAAATGCGAAAGGATTATACTATTCTCATTCCGCAGATGCTTCCGATTCATTTTCGTTTTCTTGAAAAAATATTCAACAACCACGGCTATCATGTGGAGCTTCTCACAACAACGGGAAGAAGAATAGTGGACGAGGGGCTTTCTCTCGTGCATAACGACACCTGCTATCCCGCGCTGCTTACCACGGGACAGATGATAGACGCTCTGAAATCGGGAAAATACGATATCAACAAAACCGCGCTCATGATGATACAGTCGGGCGGAGGCTGCAGAGCCTCAAACTATATCCATCTTATCAGAAAGGCGTTAAAGCAGTGCGGAATGTCTCAGGTTCCCGTAATTTCGCTTAATCTTTCGGGTCTTGAGCATAATCCCGGCTTCAAGCTTGACGCTCCCATGCTCCGCGATCTTATCACGGCGATCTGCTATGCCGATCTGCTTATGCTTCTCTCAAATCAGGTGCGTCCTTACGAGGTGACTTCCGGCGACACCGACAAAAGAGTGGACTTCTGGATAGCGGAGCTTGACCGTCAGAATTTCAGTCTCGCGAAATTCGACAAGGTCGCAAAGGACATAGTAAAAGATTTTGAATCCATTCCCTACGACCCCGACAGAGACGTCACAAGGGTCGGCGTTGTCGGAGAGATCTACATCAAATACTCCCCTCTCGGAAACAACGATCTTTATAAATTTCTTGAATCGGAGGGGTGCGAGGTCTATTCTCCCGGACTTATCGATTTTTTGATCTTCATGAGCGATCATCATATCGTCGAAACGGAGTTGTATCATGTCCGCTACAAAAAGTACATCGCGGCTTCGGTCGTAAAGAAATTCTTCAAGAATATGCAGAATAAACTGCTGAAAGCGATAAAGGACAGCCGTTTCTTCGGTCCGTCCCCGTTTGAGGAGGAGAAGAAAATGGTAGTGCCGTTTATTTCCCCGGCAAACAAAATGGGCGAGGGATGGCTTCTCACCGCGGAAATGCTCGATATGATAGAACTTGGGATAAACAACATCGTCTGCGCACAGCCGTTCGGATGTCTGCCGAATCATATCATAGGAAAAGGCATGATAAGAAAAATACGCCAGACATATCCGAGTGCGAATATCGTTCCCATAGATTACGACCCGGGAGCTACAAAGGTAAATCAGGAAAACAGAATAAAGCTTATGCTTGCGGCCGCGAGAGAAGCCAAATTGCAGGCGGAAAAAGAATAAACGGACTTCCTTTCCAAACAGCGCGAGAGAATTTTTTAATGAACAGACTTCCCCGGAAACCGTCGTGAGGCTGATGGCAA
>CAZCUQ010000027.1:0-11660 GCA_964501705.1 uncultured Ruminococcus sp.
CTTTTTTATATTTCTTTCGACTCTTTTTGCTCTATTTTCGGCGGGTTGCACAAAACAGTCATTTCCATTTTCTGTTGGCAGCAGGTCTCCCATGTCCGAAATAAATGGTTTTAACCTTTAATTTCCCGATCTTGTCCGCGCTTTTCAGCATTTTTTCCCGATCGTGGAAGATAAGCGGCAGAGACGGAAAAATAAAATTCATCAAAGCGTCGCCAACGATAAGACTTTTTCCGACTTTTAATGCCAAAGAACCGTCAGTATGCCCGGGAACCTCCGCTATTTTTGCGGTAATTCCGTATTCACGCAAGGTATCGCCCTCTTTAAAAAAAACAGTCGGAACAAACGGCGGAATTTTTTCCTCATTCATGCTTTTAAGAGAAGCCGCGAGAAGTTTTCTGCCGAAAAATCCGTTTGCTTCAAGCTTCTGTCCCTTATTGTCAAGCAGCAGACCCACATCGTCCTTGCTTATAGCCACGGGGATATTCAACTTTTCGGAAAGGTAAGCCGCGTTCTGAACATAATCGATATGCCCGTGAGTGAGCAGTATCAGATTCACGGAATAATCTTTACATTCCCCAAGGATCTTTTCCCTGTATTTTTCCGTTGCGGTATCTACAAGCACGGCATTTTTCCCGTTTGATACTATGTAGCAGTTAACGTATCCGCATTTTATTCTTGTAATTTTATCCATAAATCAATCCGCCATTCTTGTATTTTTCAGCGATAAAGCTCTTTAATCGTCTTGCAAAGATCTGTTGATTTTTACTTCCCTTTTCGGATCACTTTGAGATCTGACGGAAGAAATAAAACAGCTTTAATACCATTATAGTGTATTTTTTATAATTTGTCAACAAAAAATCATGTAAATCAACATTCTTTTGTTACATATGATTTACAGAAAAATTTCAATTAATTACGGAAAATCAATATTTCGGCTGAAAACTTGACTTTGTAATTTTACGTGTGATATAATTGGTATGAATAATCGGAGAGCTCGTACATATTATAATGAAAACAAAAGAAAAGGATGTTTTGCAATATGAAAAGACACTTTCCGGTCATACCATGTATCATTGCCGCGGGACTTCTGACAGCCTGCGGAAATAATGCGGACGAAGCGGGGAACGAAACCTCCGTGCAGACTGAATCGCAGACGGAAGAAAGCACTTCCGAAACGGAAACTTCTTCGGAATCCGATACGGAGAATTCCTCCGAATCGGAAAATACCGAGACAGAAAGCTCTTCGGGAGAGGAAAACGCGGAAAATCCGCTTAAGCCTCTTGCAGACGCCGCTCTTGCGGTGGGAGAATGGCCTCACATGGAGGAAGTCACCGATGAGGCTGTTATTTCCGACTATTTCCTGCTTGACGCTGATAATTCAAACTACAAAAACCTGATGGTGATGCAGTGTCCCATGAGCGCAAACATGAGCGAGCTTATCATTATTGAAGCGGAAGATACCGAAACCGCTTCGGAGGATCTCGATGCGCGCCTTAAAAAAGCCCAAGACACCGACGCTTTTTACCCTGACGATGTTGAAAAAGCTAAAAACGCCATTGTCGGAACAGCGGGAGGATACGCGTACTATATCCTCAGTTCGGAGCCTGAAAAATCCGAAGAAGCGCTTCTTATGCAGATCGAAGGATAATATATTAAGGTACTTCCGCAAAGGAAGTGCCTGACTTTCCGAAAGGAGACAGTCTAATGAAACTCGACAAACCCGAAATAAAAGAAAAGCTCTACTCAGACGCTCCGCCGTATATAGAAGAGTTTCTCGATTATATGCGCGTGATAAAGGGGCGCTCCGAAAAAACGATAGAATCGTACTACCGCGATTTGCGTATGTTTTTAAGATACATAAGGCTTACGACGGAGGATCTTCCGAAAGAGACAAGGCTTGACGATATCCCTATAGATACCCTGCCGTTTGAAAGGGTAAAGAATGTCACAACGAAGCAGATCACCGCTTTTCTGGGCTACAGTGCCGTCAAATGCAAAAATATCGAAAGAACGAGAGCAAGAAAAATCGCGGCATTAAGAAGTTTTTACAAGGCACTCTGCAACGACAGGCTCGTAAGCTACTCGTCGGACAACAATCCCGTGGAGTTCACCGAAACTCCCGCTCTTCGGAAAGCCGCTCCGAAATATCTCGCGCTTGAAGAGAGCAGAAAGCTTCTCGAAAATGTTCCCGATGACAATTCCGGCGACTACACCCGCGATTACTGTATAATCACGCTGTTCATCAACTGCGGAATGAGACTTTCCGAGCTTGTTGGGATAGATATAAACGACATCGATGAGGAGGAATGTACCCTAAGGCTTCTCGGAAAGGGCAACAAGGAACGCATTATTCATCTGAATTCCGCCTGTATGGATGTTCTGCGGGAATATCTCGCCGTGCGTCCCGATTCCGAGACTGACCCCGACGCGTTGTTTTTAAGCAAGCGCAGAAAGCGCATCAGCAACCGCCGCGTACAGCAGATAGTGGAAAACGCTTTAAAAGCAAGCGGTCTTCAGGGAAGAGGTCTTTCCACGCATAAGCTCCGCCACACCGCCGCAACTTTAATGTATCAATACGGCGGAGTAGACCCCCTTGTCCTGAAAGAGATACTCGGTCACGCAAGCACCGTAACCACCGAGATATACACGCATCTATCGAACGAGAACGTAAGAAATGCGCTTGATTCAAATCCCCTCGCGGACGAGACCAGGCACAGGAAAAAAGCCGTTCCGTAAAGAAGATCATCCGTCGGCGCGTTCGTTCTGAAGCTTTTTTACTTTTTCCGCCCTGCTTTTAAAAAACTGAAGTCCGACAATGATCAGTGCTCCGAAAAGAAATCCGATAATGCTGAAAGTGCCGGCAGTCATGGCGGGTCTTGGCTCATCGAGTGATTCGGGGCCGCGCACGATAGCGTAGATCGAGCCTATCATCATTCCGATGATAAAGTATATCATTGCGCCTCTGTGCTTTTCGAGAGCCGCTTTCAGAAGCCTGATTATAAGAAATACTCCGAGAACTATTCCTATTCCCATGGGGATTATTATTTTAAGCCCCGAAAAATCAAGGCTGAGAAGATCCTTTACCGCGGTTATTATCGGGACGTAAACACCGCAGATAAGCATTATCGTAGAGCCGGATATCCCCGGAAGGACCATCGCCGAAATCGCAGCCATTCCGCAAAACGTGACAAAAAGATATTCGGAAGCGGACGGGGCGGAAAGATCCATTTCCGTATTATTGTTAAATACCGTCAGAAGCACCACAAGAGCTATACCGAACAGCGTAAAAAAAGATACTCTCAAGCCGTTTTTCAGAGTTTCTTTTTCCTCGCGAATCACGATCGGGAGAGAAAAAACGATAAAACCCAGAAATACCGATGAAACGAGATATATTTTGTCGTTAAAAAGAGCCGACAGCACCGTGACCGCTCCCGCGAAGCCTATAATCCAGCCAAGTCCAAGCTTTATGAGGAAAGCGAAGGCTTTTTTTCTTTTTTTTCTGTCGTTTCCGAAAATATCGCTGAGCGAACCTATGAAATCATCGTAAATGCCCGTCAGAAAGGCTATAGTACCGCCCGATACTCCGGGAACGCTGTCCGCGAGAGCCATCAGAAAACCGTTTGCCGCAATAAGCAGACTTTTCATCATTTTAACATTCCTTTTCCTTATGAATGTGGCGGCGTTATTCTTCGCAGAGGACAGTCCCCGAAAGAAACAGCCGATTTTATAAAAATCATCCGATAACATTATACATTATATTTTTTCCAAAATCAATAGCTGATGGGAAATTTCCGAAAAAACTTTTTCAGGGGGATAATTATGATATATACGAAATATTACAATTCGCCTCTCGGGAAAATACTTCTGTCCTCCGACGGGAAAAATCTCACGGGAGCGTGGTTTGAGGGGCAGAAACACTTCCCGCTTGATTTGAGCGGCAAGGAAGCTTCTCTGCCTGTTTTTGACAAAACATCGGATTGGTTCGATATTTATTTTTCGGGAGAAGAGCCGGGGTTTTGTCCGCAGATCGAGCTTATCGGAACGGATTTTCAAAAAAGCGTTTGGAAAAAACTTCTCGAAATTCCGTACGGGGGAACAGTCTCTAACGGCGATATAGCAAAAAAGCTCGGAACATCGGCGTTTCGGGCGGTCGGTGGAGCGGTCGGGCGAAATAACATATCCGTGATAATTCCCTGTCACCGCGTTATAGGAAAAAACCGAAGTCTCACGGGCTACGCGGGCGGTCCGGAGCGAAAAGAAAAGCTTCTCGCTCTGGAAAAACGCATAAAAAAGTAACAAAAAACTTTTTAAAAACCTATTGACAAGGCGTGTGACAGTGTGGTATAATAAGATTATGAATTATGCTGTGTCAGTATATTTTCGGAGGTGTGCGGTGAACGTTGTTGTAAGAACCTGTGTGAGGCTTCTCTATCATGTTGTGTATGATCTGCACTTTGAGGGAAAGGAAAACCTCCCCGAAAAGGAGGGCGTTATAATTGCTTCAAATCACAGAAGCTACGCCGATCCCGTGCTTCTTACAATGTATATGAAACGCCCCGTAAAATATATGGCTAAGGAAGAGCTTTTCAAAAACAAACTCTTCGCGGCGTTTATCCGTATGCTCGGCGCTTTTCCGGTGTCGCGCGGAAAAGGCGATCTCGGTGCTATCGACAAGAGCATAGATATCCTTAAAGCGGGCGGCAATCTCGTGATTTTCCCCGAAGGTACGCGTTCAAAGGAAAATAAGGTCGGAAACGGGAAAACAGGCGTCGCTATGATCGCCGCCAAAGCGGGTGCGGATATTCTTCCTGTAGGTATATGCTTCGAGGGCGAAAAGCTTGCTTTCAGAAAAAAACTGACGGTCAGATTCGGCAGGATCATAAAATATGAGGAGCTTAATGTCACAGACGCGTCTCCTCATGAGCTGAAGCTTGTAAAACGGCGTATAATGGACGATATAACGACTCTTGTCGAGGGGAGGCCGCACGAGCGGGGATCCTCTTCGGACAAAGAAAAAATATGATCACTCTCGCAAAATCGGCAGGCTTCTGCTTCGGCGTCAGACGTGCGGTAGAGGCTGTTGAAAAATCACTTGAAAAAGGAAAAACAGCCACTCTCGGCGAGATCATACATAACGGCGCTGTCGTGGAAACGCTGAAAAAACGCGGCGCAAGAGTAATTCATTCTCCCGAAGAAGCAGGAAAAGACGAAACCGTTATTATTCGTTCGCACGGAGTTCCCGATGAGGTTTACGAGCGTTTTTATAAGCTCGGTATTTCATACATTGACGGGACTTGCCCGTTTGTAAAAAGGATTCACGATATCGTTCGGGAAAAATCCGCCGCGGGATATGAGATAATCATAATCGGGGACGAAAACCATTCGGAAGTACAGGGTATCGCGGGCGCTTCAAAAACTCATGCTGTGATTCTTGATGACAATGATGCCCTTTGTGAATATCTTCTTAAAATTAATGAAAATCACGCGAAAAGTATTGCAATTGTCTTTCAGACGACATATAATGTAGATAAGGCGGAGTCATGCGTAAAAACTGCGAAAAAATACAGTAACGCCGAGGTTTTCAATACGATTTGCAGTGCCACCTCCGAAAGACAGAAGGAAGCTGAAAATATTTCACGCAGTTCCGATATTATGATAGTCGTCGGCGGAAAACACAGCGCAAATACCAAAAAGCTTTATGAGATATGCAAGGGAAACTGTCCGTATACGTTTCTTATAGAAAACGCGGATGAATTAAAAAGACTTGAATGGCCTGCGGGCTTTTCAGATATATGTAATATCCGTGCGGGTATTACGGCGGGTGCTTCGGCTCCCGCAGATATAATCAAGGAGGTTTATAACCAAATGAGCGAAAAAATTCTTACTGATGAGGAGTTCAATTTTGAAGCAGAGCTTGAGGCTTCTCTCAAAAAATTACATAATGGGGATAGGGTGAAAGGCGTAGTTACTACTGTGAACAAGACCGAAGCGATCATTGACATCGGCGCTAAGCAGACCGGCTACGTAAGTGCGGACGAGCTTACCGACGACACGACGAAGAAACCCTCCGATGTAGTTAAGGTAGGCGATGAGCTTGATTTTATCGTGCTCAAGGTAAATGACGCGGAGGGCAGCGTAACGCTCTCCAAGAGAAAAGTTGACGCGTTTATCGGCTTTGACAAGATCGTTAAGGCTTACGAGGAAAAGGCTGTCCTTACGGGCGTTGTTACGGATGTCGTAAAGGGAGGAGTTCTTGCGGTCGTCAACGATATCAACGGTATCAAGGTGTTTATTCCCGCGTCTCAGGCGGTTTCGAGAAGAGATGAAAAACTGGACGAGCTTAAGAAAAAGGAGGTTCAGTTTAAGATCATAGAGGTCAACGAGCAGAAGCAGAAAGCTGTCGGCTCCATCAAGCAGGTTCTTTCCGCCGAAAAGGAAGCAGCAAGGGAAAAATTCTGGGAGACGGTCAAGGTCGGCGACAAGTTCAAGGGCGAGGTCAAATCTCTCACAAATTACGGTGCGTTTGTCGATCTCGGAGGTATCGACGGAATGGTTCATATTTCCGAGCTTTCCTGGAATCGTATCAAGAATCCCTCTGAGGTAGTATCCGTGGGAGACGAGCTTGAAGTTTACGTCAAAGATCTTGACAGAGAAAACGGCAGGATTTCTCTCGGCTACAAGAAAGCGGAGGACGATCCTTTCCTCAAATTCTCAGCCGAGTATAAGGCGGGAGATATTGTTGATACAAAGATAGTATCCATCACACCGTTTGGCGCGTTTGCACAGATAATTCCGGGAATAGACGGACTTATTCACATCTCTCAGGTTTCCGAAAAGAGAGTTGCGAATGTCAAGGATGTTCTCAGCGTAGGCGACGAGGTAAAGGTCAAAATTACCGAGATCGATGCGGAAAAGAAGAGGATCAGTCTTTCCGTAAGAGCACTTTCCGAGGGAAATGCGCAAGCTGACGAAACGGCTGAATAATTATTTATCAGGATATTGAAAAATCCCCTCTGTTATCGGAGGGGATTTTTTATTAAAAACCAAATTCAAACATTGCTTACTTCTTCTATTTCTTTGTAAAGCATATCTATTTCGGGATCACCGGGAGTAAGATTTGCAAGCTCCCCGAGAGTTTTTCGGGCCGTCCCATAATTTCCCGCAGAGATCATAGCGCGTATATTTTTCTTGACGACGGCCGCCATTTCGGCAAGCTGCGGATTTTCCTCGTGTTTCGGAGCGGCGGCATCCAGTTCCTTTTGAATATAGTCCTTGTATTTTTTGATATAAGGAATGAAATTGCGGGCGCGGGATGCGAGGAAACGCATTTCATTTATGCAGGTTTTATAATCCCTGCGCTTATAAGCTTCAACAAAATTATGAACAATAGTTCCCGCCTTGATATCGTCGGGGACATTTTTTTCATCAGGGAAAACCTCGTGCCATCTTGCGCCAACGTCGCCGTATTTTTCCATATACGGAATTACATCAAGATTAGCGGAATCGGCTTCAACCATAGCTCTGCCGAAAAAGACGGCGGCTTTTCCCAGTCCTTCGGGGGAAATGAGAGTCAGATCATAATTCAGAAGCAAAGGCATAAAGTCGGGATAATCGGCGAATACGGAATGTGCCGCGCGGGTAGGATCAAAGTCGGGGGAAGTGACAAAGGGCGTTATATCCATTTCCGAGGATATCATGATACAGAGCATATCCACATTCAGACGCGTTCCGTTGTTTTTGATAAAATCGGCTATATCGGATAGATTCCGATTATTTTCGATCATATTCTCTCTGTATATTTTAATTGCGTCCTTAAAATCCTGATACTTGTCCGAAACCACGGCAAGATCATCAAGAAGCGTTTTTGCATCCTCAGCCTTATACACATACCAGCGGGCGATTCGTATAAACTGTTTCCGATACGAGTCATTGAGCTGCGCGAGGAAATTGTTTATGCCCTTGAAATGGCCGCCGATGAGGACCTGCATTCTCAAATGCAGAAAAGACAGCATATAGATATTATTTCCGAAATAATCGCTGATACGGAAACCCGACGCGTATTCTTCGGCGGTATTGAATTTTTTCGCCTTTATGCACGCCTGAAGGAACAACTGATAGATAGATCCGATGTTTTCTCCCTGAATAGATATGGAATTATACAGAAGATCCATCGTCTTAAGTCTGCCCTTGCTGTAGCTGTTATAAACGCGGAAGAAATTGACAAAATCGTCCACGGCTTTGCTGTATTCGCCCAGTCTGAAATAGCTTTCCGCGCGCGCTCCGTACATATCGAAATCGGAAACAAGAGTTTTTGTGTGGGAGGGATTATCCTTGGGGTCAAAGAATTTGTCAACTACTTCTATACAGCCCTTATAATCGCGGAGAGAAAAAAGCACCTTAGCCTTTCTTGAGTAGTACTCAGTTATCGCTATATGCGAGTGGTCGTTTTTTTCCAGACCCATATCCAGATATTCCATTGTTTTCTGAATATCGTCAACCATTGCGTAGCAGTCGGATATTTCCTTATAGACATTAAATCCGACTTCATCGCTTTCAAGCTCTTTAAGAAGGTTTTCAAGGTTTCTTTTGCTTTTTTCGCGCGCAAGCTCGGTAACTGCGCCGTTCTTGTCCTTGAAAAGATATCCGTAATGATCCGCCACGCATTCAAGCATCTTTATCGGCACAAGCATAGGAGAGATCGCCTCGTGGATCGCGCCGATGAATCTTACTTCGGGAGTTTTCATAGTAAGTCTCATTCCCTGCGAATCCATAAATGAGTCCCGGTTGTTTTCCTCGCTGTAGGATCTGATGGTATACGAAGCCGATTTATATTTTCTGTATTCTCCGCTGTTGAAGAAGTGAATAATATCGTCACAGTTCTGAAGTATTTCATCGGCGTCGATAAACATATACCATTCGCCCTGCGCCCTGTCATATGTGGAATTGCGCGCGGCGGCGAAATCATTTATCCATTCAAAAGAGTAAACGTTGTCCGTGTGGCGCTTTGCTATTTCAACCGTACTGTCCTCAGAGCCTGTATCGGCTATGATCAGCTCGCTGTCAACGTTATCGAGTATCGGCTGCAAAGCGGTAAGACATCTGTCGAGATATTTCTCCTCGTTTTTAAC
This sequence comes from uncultured Ruminococcus sp., assembly GCA_964501705.1. Classification (GTDB taxonomy): domain Bacteria; phylum Bacillota; class Clostridia; order Oscillospirales; family Ruminococcaceae; genus RGIG4694. The sequence continues at coordinate 9,129 of CAZCUQ010000027.1, forward strand.
TATCATTCCTATTGACAGAAGCATATTATTTCCCTCACATTTTATTAATTCCGAATATCTTAATAAAAGGGCGGCTGCCCTTTTGCGGACAGCCGCCCAAACCTGTCAAATCATATTTCAGCTTATGCGGCTAAATTATCAGCCGAGGAGCTGGAGCACGTTCTGAGGAAGGCTGTTAGCCTGCGCGAGCATAGACTGCGAAGCCTGCGAGAGGATCTGGTTCTTTGTGAAGTTTGCCATTTCCTCGTTGATATCGGTATCGCGGATTCTGGACTCAGCGGAGGTGATGTTTTCCTTAGTAACGTTCATGTTGTCGATCTTGTGTTCGAGTCTGTTCTGAGTTGCGCCGAATGTTGCGCGGATCATCGAAACCTTGTTGATAGCGTTGTCGATCTTGTCGATAGCCGCGTTAGCGTCCTTCTGAGTGAGGAGGCTGAGGTCAGCTGTTCCGAGACCGTCCGTTCTGGACGAGCAGTTCATGTTAGCCTCAAGATCGCCAAGACCGTTTGAAGCGTACTGGAACGTGAAGTTTACGAGATCCTTTGTACGAGCGCCCGCCTGAAGCGAAAGGTTATCGGTATAGGTAAGCGTTGTCGTGGACTGATCGTAAGCATCCGCAACGGAAACGCCCTTCTTGTTAAGGTAAGCCTTAGCGGACTCAAGATCGTCTATCGTGTACGAACTGATTTCATTCAGCTTTTCCTTCGCGGCTTCCATTGCTTCCTTTGCATCCTTTGACGTTCCGAGAGCACTGTTCTTTCCGGGCGTTGCGTTTATAGTCGATGCTTCTTCATAATCATAAGCGCCGAAATCAAGTTTAGCACTAATCGTTCCGCTCTGGGATTTATCCGCAGCCGTACCCTTAGCATCCGCAGCAGAGAAATGAACCGTAGCAAGGCTCAGTCCGCCCTTTTCAGCGGTTGCGAATGTAACGGTAGAGCCGCCTGTAGCATCAGTCTTTATACTATAATAAATCTTCTGCCCGTTTATTGTAATGTTACCTGTGGTACCAGTTGTTTCTGTAAGCTTTTGACCTGCAATTGTAAAATCAGATATTGAACCTTCTTTGGTTTCTGTAGATGCTGTATATTTTGCGCTGATTTCTGCGCCTTCAAGCGCATCATACATACTCTTGATATCAGCCGTCATTGCACCGTCTGTAACACCGCCAAGTGACACCGTAATGTCTCCTGCAGTCAAACCTGTTGCATTTTCGGAAACACTCACCGAACTGTAGCCAAGACCAATGTTGTTCGGAGCATAGATGTTTTCTTTATCATTCGTGAATGTGATTGTTACAGTGTCGCCCTTCTTAGCGTTTGTAGCGTCAAAAAGTGCGTTTACGCTCGTACCGTCAACACTGAATCCGCCGTAGCCCGTTGTATCCGCTACTGACGCCGATGTGGTCTTAACCTTTGAAAGGTCTGTCTCGCTGTATGTTTTGTTGTTGTTGTCAACTGCACTTGTTGCCGCCCATGATGTTCCATTAAATGTAAATGTAATGGATATCTCATTTACGGAACTTGTATCCGCTACCGATGCGCCATCAACTAATTTAGTTGTACCATCATCGTTTGTCTTAACAATACCAAGTTGTACCCAAAGCGCGTCAGCATTGTCCTTTGTGTAGTTATTCTGGTCAAGCGTATTCCACTCTGCCGAGTTGCCGTTGTCGGAGAGGTCGTAATTAGAACCCTCAAATGCCGCCTTAGCCGCATTGTAAGCAGTCTGTGCCTCCGTGAGATCAGCTGCGCGCAGTTCCTTTGCCTCATCCATAAGCTGGGATTCTTTGTTCGCGTAATCAAACTCGCCGGCAACCTGTTTCAGTCCGTCAGCCATAACGCCGCCGTTAAGCATAACAACGCCGTTGAAGTCTGTATCTGCGATCTGGTTGAGTTCATCGTTGAGCTGATTGAATTCGAGCTGGATAGCTTCGCGGTCAACATCGTCCTGATATGTACCGTTGGCAGCCTGGTCAGCGAGAGTTTTCATTCTCTGGAGAATGGAGTCTGTCTCGGTGAGTGCGCCCTCAAATGTCTGGATCATCGAAATGCCGTCCTGTGCGTTCTTAACGCCCTGAGTAAGACCGCCGATCTGGGATCTCATCTTTTCGGAAACCGCAAGACCCGCTGCGTTATCGCCCGCACGGTTGATCTGATAACCCGAAGAAAGCTTTTCAAGGGACTTGGAAAGACCGCTGTTGTTGATGTTGTAATAGCGGTTGGCGTTCATTGCCGAAATATTGTGCTGTACTACCATAATAAATACCTCCGTGTAATTTGTTTACGCACCGAATCCTTTCAGCGCGTTTCTGAGAATTTGTGCCGCCTGTCTTACTGCAGCTCGACCGCGGCGTGAGTTTTGGAAAACCGAATTTCCGGGAAATTTTCCCGAAGATTTGCTTTCTGTTATATATATCGGCTTTGAGAAAAATTTCTTTAGAATTTTTTTGATTTTTTTTGCGGGGAACATTTCCGATAAGGTCGGCAAAAAAAAAAAAAAAAAAAAAAACGCCGCTGAGATACTCAGCTT
>CAZCUQ010000027.1:11670-18305 GCA_964501705.1 uncultured Ruminococcus sp.
GTGGAGATGACGGGAATCGAACCCGTGTCCGAAAACCTGTTCCCCACGATTTCTACGGGCGTATTCAGTCTTTTAAGCTTCCCTTGTCAGAGCGCGGACTGACACGCTCGGTGACTTGGTATTCCGCGTTTATTCATCCATCGCGTCACGGAAAACCCGCAAGGACGTTCACTGCTGTCGACGCCCGGCACCCCGCCGCAGTATTCGGGGGCGGACGAGCCGCACTTTAGGCAGCTAAAGCTAAATTATTGTTGTCGTCTAATTTAAAAACGTCGCCGTTTAAAGAGAATGGCGCATCCTCTGCCCGCTTACGTAGGTGCGAAGTCCCCGTCGAAACCTTTACATCCCCGTATTTATCTGTTCTGAGATTTCAGTGCGCGGTCTATATCCCTCCTTGCGGATTTTTCCGCGGCGGTATCGCGCTTGTCGTAGAGCTTTTTGCCCTTGCACAGCCCCGCCTGCACTTTAACCTTCGATCCTTTGAAGTACAGTGAAATCGGAATGAGCGTAAGTCCTTCCGTTTTGACCCTGCCGTAAAGCGACAATATCTGTCTTTTATGAAGAAGAAGCTTTCTTGTCCGCATGGGATCGCGGTTGAACACGTTTCCGTGATCATACGGGGAAATATGCATTCCTCTCACGACCGCTTCGCCGTCCTCTATATAAATGTAGCTGTCCTTGAGATTCACCCCGCCGCGCCTTATTGATTTTACCTCGGTGCCTTTAAGCTCGATCCCTGCCTCAAAGCTTTCGAGGATAAAATAATCGTGGCGCGCCTTGCGGTTTTCGGCTATTGTTTTGAGATTTTCCGCGCCCATTCTTCTTTTCGCTTCCTTTCCGCAAATGCTATTGTATCACAGTTTGCGGAAGTTGTCAAGAGGGAACGGGGGATTTTTTTATTTTTTCAGAGGAAAAATTCGTCGGGGGAGACTGAAATTCCTTTTTTTTCGGCATATTCCGCGAGAGCTTTATTCCCCGCGTTCATTTCGCCGAACTGTTTCACCGCGCAGATGACTTTTTTGCAGGATTCGATTTTTTCCATGGCGAGTTTTACCGAAGCTCCGCTTATTTTTTCAAACGGCTTTTCGTAAACCGCCTCGGCCGCGAGAGCCTTGGCGGCGGGACAGTCGATGTCAGTCTCATGGATCACTCCCGCGAAAAAAGGGATATTTTTTCTTGCGAGGGCGCGGAATATTTTTATTCCCGAATTTCCCCCCGCGATGACGAACGTTTCGGGAACGCCGCAGGGCTTTTTAAGCTCCGCGCCGCCGTAATTTTCCTCGTAGCTTCCGGCGTCTATGCCGTAAAGCGAGGAGATGTACTCTTTTGTGAAGATCTCATCGGGAGAGCCGTATCTGTCGATTCTTCCGTTTTTTACGCACGCGACCCTGTCCGATATTCTTTCGGCGAGATCAAGCTCGTGCATGGACATGATAACGCCCGTATTATTTTCTCTCGCGAGAGTTCTTATGATATCGAGCATTTCCAGCTTATGGTGAATATCGAGGAAAGACGTAGGCTCGTCGAGGACGAGGATCTCAGCCTCCTGGCATAACGCCCGCGCGAGCATTACCTTTTGTTTCTGACCGTCGCTTATGCGGCTGAATAATTTGTCCGCGAGATCCGAAACGTTTGCGAGTTCTGCTGCTTTTCTGACCTTTTCCCTGTCGCGGGACGAAAGGATTCCGAACTGACCCGTATACGGATACCTTCCCGATTCGATTATTTCCCTGCACGTCATAAGCTCGGGATAAACGCGTTCGGTCATAAGAACGGAGATGGTTTTCGCGAGCTGATGTCCGTTTATGTTTTTTATGCTTGTGCCGTTTGCGAGGACGTCGCCCGAAATAATTTTCAGCTGATTGATTATGCTTTTAAGGACGGTTGATTTTCCCGCTCCGTTAGGGCCTATAAGCGTAAGTATTTCCCCGCGCCTTACGGAGAGTTCTATGCCGTCCGCGATAATTTTTCCGTCGTATCCGACCGCGAGATCCTTTGTATAAAGAACGGTATGCGTCATATTGTTTATTTGCGCTCCTTTTTTCTGAGCATCACGGCGATAACGGCGGGTGCGCCGAAAACAGCCGTAACCGTGCCGACGCTCAGTTCTGCGGGAGAAAAGACGGTTCGTGCCGTGAAGTCGCAGAAAAGGCAGAAAACCGCTCCTCCGAGAAAAGCCGCCGGGATGATGATTTTAGGCTCGGACGTTTTAAAAAGACCCTTCACGAGATGAGGGACGGCTATTCCGACAAATGAAACGGGACCCGCGAACGCGGTCACGACGGCGGACAGGAAGCTTGAGAGCAGAATCAGCATAAGTCGGAAAAGCTTTATATCAAGTCCCATGCTTTTTGCGTATGTTTCTCCGAGACGGTATGCTCCTATTTGTTTGGAAAGGACGAACGAAATAATGACGGCGGGGAATACGGCTGCGGCGATGACCGCCGCGTCTGAATTGTCTATTCCCGAAAAGCTTCCCATCGACCAGTTATGAAGATTGACGATATTGCCGTCGTCGGCGAACGTAACAGCGAAATCGGTCACAGCCGAGCAGATATAGCCTATCATCACGCCCGCGACGATAAGCGACGGACTCGATTTTATCTTTCCCGAAAACAGGAGAACCGCGCCCATTGAAAGCATTGAACCGAAAAAAGCGGCGAGGATAAGCATAAAAGAATTCAAAGCGGTTCCCGCCGAAAGAGCGGCGATCATCGCGAAAGCGACGGTCATTTTTGCGCCCGATGAAATTCCGAGAACGAAAGGGCCGGCTATCGGATTATTGAAAAACGTCTGCAAAAGATATCCCGAAACGGAAAGTGCGCCTCCCGAAACGGCGGCGGCTATTGTTCTGGGGAGACGTATCCGGTAAATTATGACATTTATTTTTTCCGTATCGTCAGGAGCGCTTCCGAAAAACAGACTTAAGGCAAAAATCGCCGAAAAAACGCAAAAAAGTGCAAAAAAGACAAAAATGACATATGCGGATTTTTTCATTTTTTTACCGAAATCCTTTCATTTTACCCTGAAATAGTACTTATTGCCCTCGTCGGATTTTTCACCGTTAAAAATGGCGCAAAGCTCGTAAATAGCGTCTGCGATACCTGTAGGTTCGCGGTAGAGATCCACGTCCGCGCACCAGACGTTTCCGTCGCGCACAGCCTTGAAATCGCCTAACAGCGAGTTTTTTTCAACCAGCTCCTCAATCGTGGAGACCCCGCCGTCAACAGTGCCGTTGTAGATGAGAAAATCGCAGTCGCACGCGAAAGAATAAAACGTCTCAAACTGAATATTCGTCGTAGACAGGGCATTTTCGTCGGTTTTTAAGTCATCTGCGGAAAAAATATATCTTCCCCCGGAAATTTCGATCATCTCGGAAATGTAATCGCCGGGCTTTCTGACATTGACCGCTCCGTTTGTTCCTATGTAAAAAAACGCCGCGGTTTTTTCCGTGTTTGTCTGTGAAAAAATTTCGTCAAGCCCTTTTGTTTTTTCGCTGAAATATTCTTCCGCTTCCTTTTCTTTCCCCAAAAGAAGACCGTATAATTTTATCCATTCGAGACGTCCGAGAGGATGAGCTTCATAGCTTGAACGCTCCACAAGTACGGTTATACCGATGTTTTCGAGCATTTCCTTTATGTCGGGGGAATGATATATCATTGTGGATTCAACGGCAAGATCCGTATTCTCCGAAAGCAGTAGCTCATAGTCGGGAGCGGAATATTTCCCCGCGTAAAGTATCTTTTCTTCCTCCATCAGCGTCCTTATCTTTTCCGATGACCAGTCGTTTTCCTTTATTGACGTCGAACGAACCGAATCAAGCGAATCTATCCCGTCAAAAAGATCTACGGCGGACGACGCGGCGGCATAGATGTTTTCAACGGGTTTTTTTATAACCGCCGCGCCTTCGGGAATATTTTCGGGTTCGTCCGCGTTTTCGGGAAGAAGAAGATATTTGTCCGTTTCGCCAATTTCTATGAGCGCTGTTCCGTCATCGTAATAATCAACCGAAAACTGCGTCGCGTAGCTAAGCTCCATACTTCCGGACGGAGTTTTTCCGCTCGGAGAATCCGCGCTTTTTTCGGAGCATGAAGAAAATATAACCGCCGAAAAAAACAGAATAAACAAAAGACCGGATCTTTTCATTTTGTTATGCTCTCCGAATCAAATAAAAGCGTATATTCTATCTCGTGAGGAGTTCCCATCGCGGTGGTATCGGCGATGATCGGGATCTCTCTGTCAAACGCCTTTACGGGGATCTTAAACGCTGAATTTCCCTCGCTGTTCAGAATATCGTATTTTACATCGTCTATCTTCATGTAGTCGTAGTTGGAGCTGCTCCATACTATCTCGGCAAACGCCTCGCCGTTTTCAACCGTAAGCTTTGCGGGAGAGCTTACCGAAGCGCGTCCCGAACCTCCGTTCAGAGTTACATCTGCCGTATACTCGCCGTCGGAAAGTGAAAGGCTTTCGGCTGTGACGAGCATTCCGTCGGCAAAGGCTTCGAGCGGCAGAGAAGATGAACGGAAAACAAGCGTTCGGTCATACCATTTTTCCTTGCTTTTGCTGAACGCCGAACATTCCAGAGCTTTATCGAGAGCCTCGACCGGCACCGTAAACGTATGCTCTCCGTTTTCGTTTTCGTTAAACGGGATATATTCGCTTTCGGCCGCATCCGCTCCCCTGCCCATGAAAAGATATAAATATCCCTTGCCGCTCATGGTCATTAATGCCGTCATTTTTCCGTCTTTGACCGTAAGAACGCACTTTTCAATCCTGAACATCGAGGAGCTTGAATCGGCTTCTATTTCATAGATCCCGTCTTTAAGGCTTTCGCCGTACACAGGCTCAAGACCCTCGGTGTCAATGACGACCTCCGGCGCTGTTTCATTTTCTCCCGCGACATCATTTCCCTCGGAAGATATTTCCGTCGACGCGGTTGTATCGGACAGTGTTTCGGGCGGTGTTTCGGACAATTCTTCCGCGCAGCCCGCAAAGACTGTCAAAGCAAACGCACTTGATAATATTATTGCCAATGTTTTTTTCATGCTTGTTTTTCTCCCTTGATCAAATCGGCAGCCGACGGCTGTCACCTGCCGATTTCCGATCGTTAAATATCAGTTTTCGATCGCCGCCGCGGCAGCTCTCGCGTGTTCAACATAGATCTTCCTGATCTCCTCGTTTTCTCCGAGACCGCGTATAAGGCACTCGACCTCAAAGCCTTCGTTTATAAAGGCTGTTTTCCATGAATCTTCTTCGTCACCCGCCATATCATTGTTCGCGTGGTCGCCCGCAACTACCATAAGCGGCTCAAGAATTACTCTCTTATATCCTCCCGCCTTTACCTTTGCGATAACGTCCTCCAGCGTCGGAGAAGCTTCTACCGTGCCGACAAAATAGTTTGCGTGACCGTCCGCCGCGAGAAGATCCTGCATTTTCTGATAAACAGCGTTCGATTCATGCTCTGTGCCGTGACCCATAAAGCATATTGCCGTTTCGCCGTCGTCATATTCTGACGTCCAGTCAACAATTGCTTTTTCTACTCTTTCAAAATCATCGTCGCTTGTAAGAAGCGGATCGCCGAATGATATTTTATCAAAGGAATCGGAATAATACGCGACCTTTTCAACAATTTCATCATACTCGATGCCGCTCATAAGGTGAGTGGGCTGAATGACAAGATTTTTCACCCCGTTATCGGCGGCTCTTTTAAGCGCCGCATCGATATCGTCGATAAGTATGCCGTCGCGACTGTTTATGTGGTCTATAACGATATTTGCGGTAAAGCCGCGTCTTATCGAATAATCGGGAAACGCGGCTTCAATATCGTCCTCGATAGCCCCTATCGTAAGACGGCGGCTGTCGTTATAGCTTGTGCCGAAGCTGATAACGAGAAGCTCGTTTTCGCCTATTCCGTCTTCGTTTCTTGGCTTGTCGAGAGAAGCATCGCCCGTGTCGTAGTTTTCGCCGTCGTCAGACGCCGCTTCCCCGGAAGGAGCTTCGGAGCTTTCCGAAACCGTATCGCTGTTTGTATCCGAAAGCTGTGCGGAAGCATTGTCATTTCCGCAGCCCGAAAATGACAAAACCAGAACCGCCAAAGCAGCCGCCAAAAATGTATTTTTCTTCATGTTCATGCCTTTTCCTCCAAAAATAAAAACTCTTTTTTCACAAGGGAAAAAAGAGTACAGCAAACAAAACCCTGTCAAATAACAGAATTTTTAAAAGCGTACAGTCAATTCCCCGTGACCTGAAAACAATATTTTCGCGTACAGCGGACGGCAGGTTTCCTGACTTGCGTATCAGCACGGATGACAGCCTTCCCGATATTTCTTCAGTGACATAAATAGTCTCCGCTCGCGCTTACAGTGACGGGATCGCACAGGACTTGCACCTGTTTCCCTTTTACCGTGTTCTGAAGAATGATTATTTATTCTCCGACAGCGCACCGCCCGCTTTTTAAATTGTAAAATAAATATGCATATTTATCCGAATATAATTATAACACATAATTATTTTTTTTCAAGAGATTTTCGGGAAAATTTCCCGTTTGCACTTAAAAAAATTTATAAGGCGGTATTTTTTATCAAAAATAACAATTTTTAGCGGCAAAACCTTGACATAAAAAAAAAAAAATG
>CAZCUQ010000028.1:0-18020 GCA_964501705.1 uncultured Ruminococcus sp.
AGAAATAAGAAATGAAAGTACAGCGGAACGGGAACACGGTTAGGTTCTGAAATACCGAGGCAATACATAAAAGTCGGTGAAAAGCCGATACTCGGATATTGCCCTGAAGTTGCCGCCGCCCCAAAAATGGCAGCCCAAAATTCAATTGATAGCAAAAAGCTATATTCCGGTTAATTTCAGACAGCAAAAAATCGGGCAGATTTCCGTTCTGCCCGAAAATTATTTATAGTACATAAACAACTGACATTTTATCATTCCGTTATAGAGCTTTCGGCGCTTGTCCGCTTTTTTCCCGAAGAATTCTTCAAAATTCTCATGCGGGGAAATTATATAAGATGGATTATCTTTATTTGCGGGGAAAACCTTTCCCATTTCAGTGTAAAGATCCTCCGCTTCCTTTATTTCAAGAAGTCTTTCGCCATAGGGAGGATTGCATACTATAATGCCGTTAATTTCGGGAAAGAAATCCCCAATATCGGCGGCGTCAATTCTTACGCGGTTTTTAACTCCCGCTTTCACGGCGTTGGCTCTTGAAAGCGACACACAGTCGGGGTCGTTATCAAAGCCGTAAGCAAAGAAATCTGTCTCTTTCTTTATCGCGGAAAGAGCTTTCTCACGCTCGTTTTTCCATGTTTCGGAAGAAAAGCAGTTCCACTTTTCCGCGGCAAAGGAACGTTTTATTCCGGGAGCAATGTTCAGCGCCTTATAAGCAGCTTCTATGAGAAATGTCCCGCTCCCGCAGAAAGGATCGTAAAATATTGTATTTTCGCGAATCCTCGCAAGATCGATTATTCCCGCCGCAAGAGTTTCCTTAATGGGCGCGGCGTTTGAATTCTGACGGTATCCTCTTTTGTGAAGTCCCGCTCCCGAAGTGTCAAGATATATAAGAACGTTATCCTTTAAAATTGTAAACTGTATCCTGTGGATAGCTCCCGTTTCCTTGAACCACGATATCCCATATTTTTTGCCGAGTCTTTCAACGACAGCCTTTTTGATTATCGACTGACAGTCCGGAACGCTGTGAAGCGTACTGTTAAGCGAATGTCCCTTAACGGGAAATGCATCGTCCGCTCCGATAAAATCTTCCCATGGAAGAGCCTTGACATTTTCAAAAAGCTCGTCAAAGCTTAGCGCCCTAAAGCTTCCCATTTGAATAAGTACTCTCTCCGCCGTTGAAAGGCAGATATTGGCTCTTGCGATAAGATCCTCGTCTCCTGTGAAAGTTATCCTGCCGTCGGAAACGGAAATGTCCTCTCCGCCGATTTTATTTATTTCATATTTAAGTACGCTTTCAAGTCCGAAATGACATGGAGCGGCAAGGGTAAATCTGTTCATATTTTTCTCCAAAAATCTTAATCATCCGTGAGTGCTTCGGTTGTTGTTTCTCCGTCGTAATTTTCTTCGGTCGCAGGTTCGTCCACAGGCTTGCTTCCCTTACATTCGGAGCATATCTGCGGAAGCGAGGATGTCTTGTAGTAGCCGACTCCGCCTGTCTTGCAGTTTCCGTTGGCGATAAGTCCGGTTTCTTTGCAGAAGTAGCACTGTGTGACCTTATCGCTGCTTATTTCGGGAAATTCATTTTTTATGCCGTTTTCGGCGATATCTCCGAAAACGTTCTTCCATATCTGTGCGGCGCTGTAATATGTTCCGTCCTCAACGGAAGCGTTATTGGTATAGCCGTACCATACTCCGCTTACGCAGTTCGGGGTGCAGCCGACGAATAAAAGGTCGGCGTAGTTCTGAGTTGTTCCCGTTTTTCCCGCGACGGGCATATTATTAAGTCTTGCGGCTGTGCCCGTGCCGTTTTCTCCCTCGGTGACGCGGAGCATCATCTTGTTCATGATATAAGCTGTTTCCTCGCTTATCGACTGAATCGGGGTATAGTTATGTTCGAGAATGAGTTCTCCTCCGGGACCCTCCACTCTGTAATATGTCGTAGGCTCGTAATATTTGCCGAGGTTTCCGAAAGGCTGGTACGCCGCGACGAGTTCTTCAAGATAAACGCCGTTTGTGAGTGCTCCGACAGCCATAGGCGCGAGGTTCGAGTCCTCTATGACAAGGGTCGATATCTGGAATTTATTCTGCAAAAACGTTAAAAGAACGCTCGGCGAAACATCTCTTACAAACTGTGCGGGAACGGTGTTGAGAGATCTTTCAAGCGCGCTGAAGAGAAATACTTTTTCCTCGCTCCAGACGTTATTGTAGTTTTTCGGCCACGATCTTGTGGACATTGGGTCGTTTTCGTCCTCAATCTGGATAGGAGTGTCGTAGAAAACGCTGGAATAATTTAATGTATCATGTTCGATTCCGTAGCTGTAGATAAGCGGTTTAATGCATGAACCCGGCTGATTCCATTCCATTGTGGCGAAATTTTTGATATTATCTCCCGATTTTTCGCCGACAGCGCCCGCAACGGCAAGTACGTTTCCCTCGTAATCCATGGCGATAAACGCGGACTGCGGAGGGTCGTTCACGACATGGTCGGAGAAGGTAGTATATGTCTGATATTTCTTTTCTATCTCCATCTGCATATCAATGTCGCAGGTCGTGTAGACCTTATAGCCGCCGTTATAAAGTCTGTCTATCGCCTCGGAATAGGTAATGCCGTAAAGATCAACGAAATCGTTTGATACATCTCTTATGACGGTATCGACGAACCAGTTCTGAAAGCCGCTGTTTCCTATGGAATATTCGCTTGACATATCGCCCGCAGAACGGAATTCGACCTTGGCGTTTATGGCTTCGTTATATTCATGCTCGGAGATAGCTCCGTATTCAAGCATATTTGAAAGAACCACCTTCTGTCTTTCAAGGCATCTTTCCTCGTCCGCCCAAGGATTCAGATTATTAGGGCTTTTGGGAATACCCGCAAGGCACGCTCCCTCGGCGATAGTAAGATCCTGCACGTGCTTGCCGAAATATTTTTCCGAGGCTGCTTCAATGCCGTAGGTTCGTCCTCCGAAATGTACATAATTAAGATATGCCTCAAGAATACTTGTCTTGGTGCAGTACTGTTCTATCTGACTTGCGCGTATGATCTCGCGCATTTTTCTGTCCCATGTCTCCTCGTCGTCGCCGGTGATATTCTTGATAAGCTGCTGAGTTATTGTCGAACCTCCCTGCTTACCCCACATATGGAAGATCTCGTTGAGAAACGCTCCGAAGGTACGTTTCCAGTCAACGCCCTGATGTTCCCAGAAACGCGCGTCCTCGGTGTATACGAACGCGTCCTGGACATACTGTGGGATGTCATCGATGGAAACGGGAACTCTGTCAACATTGCGGCTTATTTTTTTAAGCTCGATAAGTCCTCCGTTGTCATCGTAGGCATAGATGAACGAAGAGCTTTCCTCATCGAGGTTATCAAGGTTGATATCTATGGATGTGTTCTGCACGAACTGTACAACATACACCGTAAGCGCGGAAGCAAGAATGGAGCCGACGATAAGCACCACAAGAAACAGCGCCAGAAAAGTCGTTCCTATAACCGTTAATGTTTTCTTTACGGGACCCGTTTTCTTTTTCTTTTTTCTTTTAGTCTTTTTGTGCGAAGATTCGTCCGCATAGCGCGTCTGCTGTTTGTTTTCATCCTTATTCAAATTAACTCCTCCGTTCGGACATAAAAAGCACTCGTCAGAAAAGGGTATAAAAATACATATTATAATTATAACATAAAACAAATCAAATGTTAAGCGTTTTTTGAGATTTTGTAGCAATAATGAAGAATATCATAATATTTTTTGCCGTATATGTTTAATTTGACCAATTCGTGAATATTTTTTCGGATAAGCTCATAGATTTTAAGGACAAGTTAAATCACGGAGGAATGAATATGAACGCAAATCTTCTCGATATGGAAATTTCCGAAGAAAAAATATCCGACAGCTCTCACGGACTTACGACCGAACAGGCACAAACAAGACTTTTAAAATACGGCGAAAACAGACTTGCCTGTGAAAAAAAAGCAAAGCCTCTAAAAATTTTTCTCGGACAGTTCAAAGACATAATGGTAATGATACTTCTTATATCATCGGTAATTTCGGTAATACTCGGAGAAATAACCGACGCGGTGACGATAACAGTGATTGTCGCCGTAAATGCCTGCCTCGGTTTTATACAGGAATACAAGACGGAAAAAACTTTGCTCGCCCTTAAAAATATGACCTCTCCCCGGGCAAAAGCATACAGAGACGGTCATCTTGTCACTATCGACAGCGCGCTTCTTGTTCCGGGCGATGTCATATATACGGAATCGGGAGATCGGATTCCCGCAGACGCCGTAATAATAAAGGCAATGAATCTTAACGCCGATGAGAGCATTTTAACGGGAGAAAGCATTCCCGTAGCGAAAAATGCGGGGAATATAAACGATACGGATAACCGCATAGGCAGAGCCGATGTCCTTTACAGCGGCACGGCAATAACCAAGGGTTCGGGAGACGCACTTGTTATTGCCACGGGACAAAACGCCCAAGTCGGAAAAATATCGGGAATGATATCCGACATCAATGAAGAGGAAACTCCTCTGCAAAAACGTCTTTCCGAGTTAGGGAAAGTGGTCGCGGTCATCTGCATAGCGGTCTGCATAATTGTTGCGGGAGCGGGGATTTTCCGCGGAGAGCCTGTTTTCGATATGTTCATGACAGGTATCACGATAGCGATAGCGGCGATTCCCGAAGGACTTCCCGCCGCCGTCACGATAGCTCTCGCGCTTGCGGTGAACAGAATGTTGAAAAGGAACGCTCTCGTGCATAAGCTTCATTCGGTGGAGACTCTCGGCTGTGCGTCTGTTATATGCACAGACAAAACGGGAACTGTCACCGAAAACAAAATGACAGTCACGAAGATCTGCTGCGGAGGGGATATATACAGCGTTTCGGGTACGGGAAACCGAAAAGACGGCGAGATACGCTCGGATGACAACAAAAAAATAACCTATGAAGACAGCTCGGACGATATTTATAATCTCATTAACGGAATGATACTCTGCGAAAATGCGGACGTTTATTCGGAAAAGAAAACCTCCCCGTTCTGGGAAAGCTCGGGCGACCCCACTGAAACAGCGCTTATGATAGCCGCTCTGAAATCGGGAGCCGATACGGAAAAAATAAGATCGGAAAAGCCCCGCACAGACGAGATACCCTTTGAAAGCGAGACTCGCGCAATGAGCGTTATATGCAGTGCGGGCGGCGGACGGGAAATATATTCAAAGGGCGCCGCTGACGTTATTCTGCAAAGGTGCAAATTCATAAATATCAAGGGAAATATCCTCGATCTCACGTCGGAGATGAGAGCGGAGATTCTTGAAGAATGTGACAGAATGTCCGCCGGCGGACTCCGCGTTCTTGCGTTTTCCTATAAAAAAGGAAACGGGAGCGATAAGGATAATATGATCTTTTCGGGACTGTGTGCAATGACCGATCCTCCGCGTCCCGAAGCAAAAAAGGCGGTAAAACTCTGCAAAAGCGCTCATATCCGCGTTGTTATGATAACGGGAGATCATAAAGCGACAGCGGCGGCAGCGGCAAAGGAAGCGGGTATCTTACGTAAAGGCGATCTTGTTATATCGGGAAGCGAGCTTGCGGAAATGTCCGATGAAGAGCTTCAAAAAGTCATCGGAAAAGTTTCCGTTTTCGCAAGAGTGACTCCGGCGGATAAGCTTCGGATAGTTTCCGCTTTCAAGAAATCAGGCGAGATAGTTACCATGACGGGCGACGGCGTAAACGATGCACCCGCTGTAAAGGAAGCGGATATCGGCGTGGCTATGGGAATAACCGGAACGGACGTAACAAGACAGGCAGCGGATATGGTTCTTCTTGACGACAATTTCGCAACGCTTGTGACGGCAGTCGCCGAGGGACGAGGAATATACGCGAATATCCGTAAATTCGTGCGGTATCTTCTTTCCTGCAACATCGGCGAGGTGCTTACCATGTTTCTCGGAATAATCATGGGAATGCCGATGATACTTCTTCCCGCGCAGATACTGCTTGTAAATCTCGTGACTGACGGACTGCCGGCGATAGCTCTCGGAGTGGAGCCGACTGACCCCGACTGCATGAAGGAACATCCTCGTAAAAAAGACGAGAGCTTTTTCTCGGACGGACTTATCTCAAAGATTATCTTCCGCGGGATTCTTATCGGGATATGCACTCTCGGTTCGTATTCGTTTGCGTTTTCGGGTTCGGGGGACGCGGCGGCCGCCTCAACATCGGCTCTTCTGACGCTTATAATGTCTCAGCTTCTTCACGTTTTCGAGTGCAAGAGCGAAAAGAAAAACATTTTCACCGTGCCGTATTTCAATAACATGAAGCTTGTGGGAGCGGTTATCTTCTCGGCTGTCACGGCATTTGCGGCGATATATTATCCGCCTCTTCAGACAGTTTTTTCAACTGTTTCCTTAAACAGAGAGCAGATAACGGCAGCGCTTGCTTTTTCGGCGTTTGCTCCGCTGTTACGAGCCTTTCTCGGACTTTTAAAAATAAGCTGAAAAACAGTAACCGTCAAATCAGACTGCGAACTATAAAGCAATCAGCCCCTGCCGAACAACCGGCAGGGGCGAATTCATATGTAATCAGTCATTCCGAGGAACGGAGAAACAGAAAAAGATGGCGCATATGCATCTTGTCGGCAAATTGGCGTATCTTACCCGGAAATACTTTAAACCCATGAAAAATTTATTGTATAATTTTATGTAATGAAATCGGATTTGCCATAAAGGAATTGCGTCCGGTGCAAAAGGGAGGGGATCGGTTAATTTTAGTGCAGAACTCAAATTGATATAAAATAAGAAAAGTTATGCTTGACAAACATAATGATAGTATGATATACTTATATCAGTTAGCAATAGTTAATCCGAGTGAGGCGAAAATATGAGCATAGCGGCAATTGGCGGAAATGACTGCATGACAGCAGGATATAAGGAAATTTTCGCAGAATAACCGCAGTGCAAAGGTGTCCGCACAGATGCCCTCCGATTTTGAAAATAAGTTTGGTAAACCCGATTTAATGGCAGTTTTCACCAATATCCGTTCCCACAAAATGGAGAACAGCGCAAAACGGAAATCGAAAAAGCGCGATATTCCGGCTGCGAGGATACACAACACAAGCGCGTAAAAAAGCGTTTCAGAGCAGTATTGCGTGTAATTTTATGCAATATGGTTAGCATACGATAATTTATAATGAGGAGGTGATCTGTATGTCAAAAGCAGAGTATTATAATTTCGGACAAAAGCTTGCGTTTCATGCTGCGCCTACGCTTCTCGGAATAAAATGCGCAAGTCTTATCTCTCTTTCATCATCGGAATTTGATCTTGATTTTCATTCGGAATATTTCAACCGCAGAGCTTCCGTTAAGGGACTTAAAAGCAGGATATTATGCAGCTGCGGCAGCAGGAGACTGCTTTACGTTTACAACGAAAGATTGCTTGAAAAACGCCTTTCGGATAATGCTGCCGGATGTATTCTTACGGAGTACGGCTATCCCGAGGCTCTCACAGCGGACGAATGTCTTGACCGGCTTTCAATGCGTATCAGGGAGAGCGAAACCTTCCCGCACGAGATAGGGATCTTTCTTGGTTATCCCGTTGAGGATGTTTTGGGATTTATCGAAAACAAAGGGGCAAATTTCAAGCTTTGCGGAGCATGGAAGGTTTACGGAAGCGTGGAAAATGCAAGAAAAGCATTTGCAAATTATGATAAGTGCAGAAAATTTCTGTGCAATAAATTAAATCAGGGCGATGATATTTATCGCGCTCTGAAAATATCTTAAACAGGAGGATTTTTTATGAAAACAGCGGTTATTTACTGGAGCGGCACGGGTAACACCGAGGCTATGGCAAAGGCGGTCGCGGAGGGTGCGGGAGCGGAGCTTTTCAGCGTTTCCGACTTTTCGGGCAATATCGGGGATTATGATGCAATCGCTTTCGGCTGCCCCGCAATGGGCGCGGAGGTGCTTGAAGAGGACGAGTTCGAGCCGTTTTTTACAGCGGCTGAGGATAAGCTGAACGGCAAAAAAGTAGCGCTTTTCGGTTCCTACGGCTGGGGCGACGGAGAATGGATGAGAAACTGGGAGGAACGCGTTAAAAATGACGGAGCGGTTCTTGTAAACGGCGAAGGCGTTATTGCAAATGAAGCTCCTGCCGATGATGACATTGAAAAATGCAGAAACCTGGGAAAAGCTTTTTTGGAGTAATGGCTTCATAGGAAAAGAAAAATCTTCAGAATTTGTGATTATAGGATTTGTGCGGGGGATTTTCGCGAATAATTTTGTCGATGACAAGGAAAAAATCCGCGGGAATACTGTCGTACTGCAAGGATTTTTGACGCAGCAGGCGGCATAAATTGACCTCCTTCCGTTAGCGGAAGGAGGTCAATTTTTTTCTTTTTGAAATCAGCAATGCCCTTTATCCTGACGGCAAAATCTTTCCCGCCGAAACAGTCTTTTCCGCCCTTTTGCACGTAAAAACAATGGATTTTTCGTAAAAATTATAAAAAAAAGATATACGTACTTGACTTTTATAGTTAATTATGTTAATATATATTGTAAAGTTGATATTTGACAGGGAGGCAATTATGAATAGCCTGACACTAACGGAGCTAATAGATACTAATATATTACAGCAGATTCAGGACAGTTTTTCCGCCTACACGGGAATTGCTTCCGTCATCACCGATTCGTTCGGCACTCCCATTACAAAGGAAAGCGGTTTCACCGAATTCTGCTACGGTCTTACAAGAAAGTCGGAAAAAGGGTTGAAACGCTGTGAAGAATGTGACAAAAACGGAGCTTTTATGTCGCACCAAACAGGTCAGCCTGCCGTGTATATATGCCACGCCGGTCTTATTGATTTTGCCGCGCCCATTATCCTCAACGGTCAAGTCATAGGAAGCGTTGTCGGCGGTCAGGTGACCCCCGGCGAGATAGATGAGGAAAAATTTCGCGCCGTGGCAAAGGAGCTTGGCATTGATCCCGATAAATACGTAAAGGCGGCTTACAATACATACAGCATACCGATCGAACAGGTTCGGAAATCCGCTGCTTTTCTTTCCGAAATAGCCAAGGCGATCTCGGCAATGGCTTACAACAGCTATGTTGCAATAACCAAAAGCCGTAAAATGGAGCGAGCCGCGCGCTCTCAGGCGGTGTTTATCACAAACCTTACCGATGATCTGCGTTCGGGAATGAAAAGCTGGCTTTCCTCGTTTTCCGAAATCTCGGAAAAGTGCGGCGCCGACAAGGAACTCTCAAGCGAACTGAATAAACTTCTCGGCAAAGGCAGGGAGGTTTACTCGGTTATAGACGGAGCGGTGGATTATATGAAATTCACGGGCGGCAGCGCCGATTTCTCCGAGGGGAAATATAATATCAGAGAACTTATCGAAAACACGATGAATTCCCTTATGCTTGAAGCGGAAAATAAAAATATCGAAATGTCGATTCGGATAAGCGAGGAACTTCCCGAAATACTCGTCGGCAACTCCGGAAGAATAGGTCAGATCGTAAGCAAACTGATTCAAAACAGTATACAGTTTATGGACAACGGAGGAATAATATCCGTTTCAGTGTCATCCGAAAAGGAACTGTATTCCGACAGGCTTATAATTGAGGTCGAGGACAACGGAAACGGAATGAGCGGCGATATCCTCGAAAAGGTACGCGGCTACTTTGAAGAAACGGGAGGAAATATTTTTTCATACTCCGATGATCAAATGAAAAATCTTGATTTCCCGCTGCTCTTCCTGCTTATCAGGCAAATGTCCGGTAAAATCGATGTCAGAAGTTCATCGGGCAGAGGAACGGTGTTTACGCTGGTTTTTCCCCAACTCACGGCTGATTCGCGTGAATAAGAAGGTGATGATATGTTCGACGCCGAAGAATACTCTGCGGCAATAGACAGATTTATTAACAGAATGGAAGCGGTCAAGACGATCCAAAGTCCCGCTGTTCCCGAAATTCTTTCGGAAATGTGCAGTCTCCTCCGTATCGGGAAAATAGACGCAGCCATTTATGACAATACTCTGTTTGAATCAATGAAAAAAGGCAGCGCTGTCTGTCTGTACGACGGAGGAAACAGCGACCCCGAAGGCTTTTTGAAATTTCGTGAAGATATAGGCAACGGCTCAATTGCCCATTACGGCATTTACCGTATTATCGGCGAGGATGACTGGTGTGACGCGGAAAAAGACAAGATACAAACCATTCAGAAGCTCATCTTTACCTTCAACGAACGCGTAAATCTTATAAACATTGCCGAAAAACTGACCTATACCGATTCTCAGCTCGGGATAAAAAACGCCGCATTTTTTATGAGATATCTCGAACAGATAATGGAAGGGGGAAAAGCCGACAATTACGCCGCCTGCTACTTCAATCTGAAAAGGTTTTCGATAGTCAACAATCAGGCGGGAAGAGACTCCGGAACGGCTGTAATGAGAGCTTTCGCGGATGGCCTTCAGGCAAAACTGGAAAAAGACGACTGCGTATGCAGGATTGGCAGTGACAATTTTGTGACGCTCTTCCAAAAAGAAAAATTCGATATTGTCGTCTCGTATCTGAACGGAACAAGAATTACCGATCCCTTAAAAGGCGGCTCGTTTATGATAAGCGCTTATCAGGGATATGTTTTTCTGTCATCGGACAGCGATTTTGCGCCCACGGATATTATGGACAGAGTCAGCGCAGCCTTTAATATGGCAAGAAGATCGCAGAATGTTCCGTATGTCATTTACAACGAAGATATCCGTTTGAGCATGAACCGCTTGAAAATCATCGAGGATATTTTCCCCGAAGCACTCCTGAATGAGGAATTTCTTGTATATTATCAGCCCAAGGTCACGCTCAGGGATTACACTCTCATGGGAGCGGAGG
Organism: uncultured Ruminococcus sp.; assembly: GCA_964501705.1. Lineage (GTDB taxonomy): Bacteria > Bacillota > Clostridia > Oscillospirales > Ruminococcaceae > RGIG4694. The sequence continues at coordinate 10,871 of CAZCUQ010000028.1, forward strand.
CGCTCAGCCGCTGGAATCGCGGCGGAAAAACAATTCAGCCGGGCAGCTTCATTCCGGTTCTGGAACGAAGCAAGCTTATATGCAAGCTTGATTTTTACGTTCTTGAACACGTCTGCCGCGATATCCGCCGTTGGCTCGATGAAGGGAAAAAGGCTGTGCGCGTTTCGGTTAATTTCTCAAGAGTCCATCTCGGAGACGACAATCTTCTTGAAGAAATAATGAGCATTATCGACAGATGCAATGTCCCGCACGAATATATCGAAATAGAGCTTACCGAAACCACAACCGATGTTGACTACAACGAACTCAAAAAAATAGTCAACGGTCTTATGAGGGAAGGCGTGAATACTTCCGTAGACGATTTCGGAATGGGATACTCGTCGCTTAATCTTATCAGAGAGCTTCCGTGGAATGTTCTTAAAATCGACAAGAGCTTTCTGCCCGACGGCACGGGAAACACCAAGCAGAAAAATACCATGCTCAAATATGTTATAGCTATGGCTCACGACCTCGGACTCGAATGTATAGTCGAGGGCGTTGAAACTGTAGAGCAAATAATGCTTCTCAAGGAAGACAACTGTTTTTTCGTTCAGGGCTTTTATTTTGACAAGCCCTTGCCGAAAGAAATATTTGAAAAAAGACTTATGGGAACAGAGTAAACAAAGGAGCGGTCAATGAACAGAACGGTCAAAAAGTTAGTATTTTCGGCACTTTGCCTTGCGCTTTGCATGGTACTGCCGCTTGTTACGGGACAGATACCAAAAATAGGAAATATGCTCTGTCCCATGCACATTCCCGTCTTTCTGTGCGGATTCATTTCGGGTCCGTGGTACGCGGCGGCAGTCGGAATAATCGCGCCTATACTTCGGTTTTTCATTTTTTCCATGCCGCCCCTTCCGACAGCTCTCGCCATGTGTTGTGAACTTATGTCATACGGTCTTATTTCGGGGCTTATGTATAAACTTCTTCCCAAAAAGCTTTACGGTATTTATATATCGCTCGTCACAGCTATGCTCGGAGGAAGAGTGATATGGGGAATAGCCAAGACCATTATCATGTCGGGAACGGATAATCCGTTTACCGTGAAGATATTTATAACCGAAGGGTTCATCAACGCTGTTCCGGGAATTATTCTTCAGCTTGTGCTTATCCCCGTCATAATCACAGCCCTGGAAAAAGCCGGTATCCTGAAAAAAGAACCGCTCGCCCTCTGAATAAAACGAGATAAATTTGTAAAAAAATTTACAAAACCCCTTGACAAACATACCTGTATGTGGTATAATGTAAAAGCCGCATGAAAAGGGCTTGTTAAGCTGTGCTTTCGCATACGCCCGAATCAGCGAGTTTTGTGAAAAGGAAGGTGCCGCAAATGTACGCAGTTATTGAAACAGGCGGAAAACAGTATCAGGTCAGAGAGGGCGACGAGGTTTTTATCGAAAAGCTTGCTGTCCGCGCAGATGATACGGTGACTTTTGACAAGGTCGTAGCCGTAAACAACGATTCCGATCTTAAAGTGGGCGCTCCCTATGTTGACGGAGCTTCCGTTGAGGCTAAAGTCATCAAAAACGGAAAAGCTAAGAAAATCACTGTTTTCACCTACAAGGCAAAGGAAGGCTCGACTCACAGAAAAATGGGTCATAGACAGCCTTATACCAAGGTAAGAATTGAAGCAATCAAAGCGTAAGCAGAAATGATCAAAGCGGTTTTTTACAAGAAAAACGGCAAAATGACGGGATTTGACATAAGCGGTCACGCTGACTACGCCGACGAGGGCAGCGATATCGTCTGCGCCTCGGTTTCATCGGCGGCTATGCTCACCGCGAATACTGTGACGGATTTCTTTCACGCGGACGCTGATGTGAGCGTTCGGGACAATCTGTTCAGGCTTATGCTTAAATCTCACTGCGAAAAATCCGAGGAGCTTATTTCAGGCTTTTATACTCATATAGGTTTTATTTCGCAGGATTTCAAAGGAACAATATCTATATCGGTTACGGAGGTGTAACAAAATGATCAGAATTTCCATGCAGTTCTTTGCTCATAAAAAAGGAATGGGTTCAACAAAGAACGGACGTGATTCCGCAGCTCAGAGACTCGGTATGAAGAGAGCGGACGGTCAGTTCGTAACGGCGGGCAATATAATCTACCGCCAGAGAGGTACTCACATTCATCCCGGTGTCGGCGTAGGAATCGGTTCGGACGATACTCTTTACGCAAAGATTGACGGAGTACTCCGTTTTGAGCGTCTCGGCAGGGATCGCAAGCAGGCTTGCGTTTATGCAGTTGAAGCTGCCGAATAAAAAGTTTACAAAAAGCCGTCCTTTATGGGCGGCTTTTTTGGAGGAAAATATGGAAAAAATTCTCGGCGCTGATTTCTTTCACAGAGACTGCCTTGATGTCGCACCCGAACTTGTGGGAAAAATAATCGTCCGAACATTCGATGACAAAACGGAACTCAGACTTCGCATTGACGAAACGGAAGCGTACCGCGGGGAAGAAGATACCGCCTGCCACGCTTCAAGAGGAAGAACCAAACGCACGGATATCCTATACAGGGAAGCGGGACTTATCTATGTTTACCTATGCTACGGTATCCACAATCTGATGAATGCCGTCACGGGAGAAAAAGAACAGCCGCAGGCAGTGCTTTTTCGGAGCTGCGTTGATTTCAACGGTCCCGGAAAGCTAACAAAAGGACTTCGCATAGACCGCTCCTTTAACGGCGAAAGCTTTATCTCAAATCCTCGGATAAGAATAATAGACGATGGATACAGACCTGAGATTGAAACGCTTAAACGAGTCGGGATCGATTACGCTTCAAAGGAGGATATCAACAAGCTCTGGAGATTCAGGATAAAAAAGTAAAGCTTCCGCGAAAATGAATTAGCCGCAGAAGCTTTGCAATTAAATATCAGCAAACTGTTTCTATCCAGCCGTAAGGATCGGCTTTTCTTCCCCACTGAATACCTGTGAGGTCATCATAGAGCTTTTGAGAAATACTGCCTATCTGTCCGTCATTTATCTTCATGATCTTGTCGCCGTATTTAAGCTCGCCGATAGGAGAAATAACGGCAGCCGTTCCGGTTCCGAACGCCTCGTCGAATTTACCCTCGTCATAAGCCTTTACAAGTTCGTCTATTTCAATATCGCGCTCGGTGACCTTATAGCCTTCATTTCTTAAAATCTCAAGGCAGGATTTTCTCGTGATTCCCGAAAGGATTGAGCCTCTGTCGAGAGAAGGTGTGATGACTTCTCCGTCGATCACAAAGAAAACGTTCATTGCGCCGACTTCATCGATATACTTTCTGTGAACGCCGTCAAGCCAGAGAACCTGCTCATAGCCGACCTTATCCGCCTCGTCCTGCGCTTTAAGAGAAATAGCATAGTTGGCGGCAGCCTTTGTAAATCCCGTGCCGCCCGTAACAGCGCGGACATAATTCTCCTCGACGTAGATCTTTACGGGAGCAAGACCCGCCTCGTAATATGCGCCGACAGGAGAACAAATAATGCAGAAGATAAGATGCTTCGCGGGATGAACGCCCAACATGGGATCCATCGCGAAAATAAACGGACGGATATAAAGCGATGTGCCGTAGTTATGAGGAACCCAGTCCTTATCGACCTCAACGAGAGTCTTGATCGCTTTTACGCAGAATTCCTCGTCAACCTTCGGGATACACAAACGGTCGTTGGAGACATTGATTCTTTTCATATTTTCGTGAGGTCTGAAAAGCTGAATCTTTCCGCTTTCGGTTCTGTAAGCCTTGAGTCCCTCGAAATCAGCCTGACCGTAATGGAGACACATTGCCGAAGGCTCCATGGGAATAGGTCCGTACGGAACGATCCTCGCGTCATGCCAGAACTGTCCCTCGTCATAATTCATAAGGAACATATGGTCGGTAAAAAGCTTTCCGAATTGAAGCTTTGATTCGTCCTGCGGTTTTTCCTTGGGCGAATTGGTTTTGGTTATTTTGATATCCATAAGAAAGAGTCCTTCCTTTAACAAGTAAAATGAATGTTTACTCTGATAATTATTCATATTCCTATTATAACAGATTTTTTTCACTTTTTCAAGGAAAAGTTATATAAAAATACCATTGCTTTTTTATTTTTTTTGTGCTATAATTCAAATGTATAATAAATATGTCTTTGTAGCTCAGCAGGATAGAGCGTTCGCCTCCTAAGCGAAAGGCCGGCGGTTCGAATCCGCCCAAGGACGCTTATTTTGAAGCTGACGAAGGTCGGCTTCTTTTTTTTCGGAGATATTATGGAAAAGAAAACGAAAACAGTAATAAACATAGGCTGGCAGGCGGCGGAGTCTCTTGCGGAAAACTTTGAAAACTACGCTGCAAAGGGTTTTATCCTCACGGAAATGAACGACAGAACCTTCATCTTCACCGAAGACGAGCCGAAGAAGCTTAAATTCAGACTGTATAAAGGCAAAGAGTCGGATAAAGATATGAAAGCGCTTGCCGAAAACGGCTGGAAAGAATTATGCTCATACGAAAACTATCATATGCTTGTAAACGAAAACATTGAATCAGCCGAAAACGAAGAAAAAACTGCCGCGAAAAAAACAAACAGAGGTACTTCTGTCTCCTGTGCGCTTTTATGGGCTGTATTCATTTTTCTGGATTTCAGATATATTCCCGCCTCGAATGAAACGCTTGCCGCATTGAGATTTATTCTGGCGGAGGTATTTGCCTGTTTTTTTGTCTATGCCGTCATAAAGGCTTTCAGGGCCGGGAATTAAGATCCCAGTCTATCTCCCGCACGCCGTTTTTCTTTAAAAACTCATTGCACTTTGAAAAATGGCGGCATCCGAAAAATCCGTTGTACGCTGAAAGAGGACTCGGATGGGCGGCAGTAAGGATAAGGTGATTCGGATTATTTAAAACTTTCTGTTTTTCCTTTGCGTTTCTTCCCCAAAGCATGAAAACTATTGGGTTCGGATTTTCATTAAGCTTCTTTATAACGTTGTCAGTGAAGATCTCCCAGCCTTTTCCTTTGTGGGAATTCGCCTCTCCTCTTCTGACGGTGAGGACAGTGTTAAGAAGCAGCACGCCGTTCTCCGCCCATTTGGTAAGTTCCCCGTCCTTTGCGGGAGTGATCCCCAGGTCGCTTTGCAGTTCCTTGTAAATATTTACAAGCGACGGCGGAAGCGGGCAGCCTTTCTTCACCGAGAAACAAAGTCCGTGCGCCTGATTTGGTTCGTGATAAGGATCCTGTCCGATAATGACGCACTTCACCTTGCTGTACGGCGTAGTCTGCATGGCATTGAAGATATGATACATATCAGGATAGATATCATATGTGAAATACTCCGTTTTCAGAAAATCACGCAGAGCCTTGTAATACTCCTTTTCAAACTCTCCCGCGAGAATGTCGTCCCAGTCGTTTTTAAAATTCACCATAATTTTATCCTTTCTTACATGGGAATATTTTTTTGCTTATCGCCGCAAAATGTATCCGAAAATGCGGCAGCTCTGTAACGGAAACATCCGTAACCCTTGCGGCGTCTATATATTTGTTACAATGATAACTCAAAGGCAGACATTATTCAATCTGAAATTATATCAAAAAAACGAATGAATTGTAAACGAGATAAATATAACAGACCTCCCCGAAAACTGATTCGGACTTGACAGATTACACTAAAAATGATAATATAAAACAGGGTAATAAAATTATTATGCAAAAGCGGAACGGTTAAATAATAAACAATAATACATGGCACTTGACAAACCGCTGTGTTTTTCGTATAATTATTACAGTGAATTTTTGAAAGGTCGTTTGCTGTTATGATCACTGTGTCAAAGGACGGAAAATCCGATTATGCCTTTGTTTCGGAGGCTGTGAAAAACGCTTCCGCGGGTGATACGATTTTTATTAAAAACGGTATTTATCATGAACAAATTGAAATTACCGTTCCCGATATCGCCCTTATAGGCGAGGACAGAAATGAAACCGTCATAGAATACGATTTATACGCTAATATGACGCTGGACGGCGGAAAACGCGGAACCTTCCGCTCCTACACAATGCTTGCCTTTACGCATGATTTCACCTGCAAAAACCTTACTGTGCAGAATTCCGCGGGCTTCGGAAATAAGGTCGGACAAGCTGTCGCTGTTTACGCCGAGGGTGACAGGATAAGGTTTGAAAACTGCCGTATTCTCGGTCATCAGGATACTTTATTTACCGGTCCTCTGCCTCTTAAAGAGGTTATTCCTGGAGGATTTGCGGGTCCTACGGAATTTGCGGAAAGAAAAGAAGTTCGTCAGCTTTACATCGGCTGCTATATAGAGGGCGAGGTGGATTTCATCTTCGGAAGCGCCGCTGCGCTGTTCGATAACTGCGAGCTTTTCTCTCTCGATCGTAAAGAAGAAATCAACGGTTATGTTTGTGCGCCGTCCACATACCGAAATCAAAAATACGGTTATATTTTCAATAACTGCCGATTCACGGGAAACTGTCCGCCGCGCACGGTCTATCTCGGCAGACCATGGAGAAATTACGCCAAAAGCGTTCTCTTAAACTGCGAGATCGGAGCGCATATACGCGATGAAGGCTTTCATGACTGGAATAAACCCGTAGCCCGCGAAAACGCGCTTTTTGCATTGTATGACTGCCGCGGGGACGGATATGTCCCGGATAAGCTCGCTCCGTTTGTAAAAGTTCTTTCAAAGGACGAGGCAAAAACATATTCCGCCGAAAGCTATATGAAATATTATAACGAGAAAAGATGAACATTACATATATTCACGAGCCGAACGATCTTCAGTGCGGTCAGGCGGTTCTTGCAATGATACTCGGAACCACGGCGGAAAAAATATCCGAATATCTTTGCAACGAGCGCGAAACCGATCTTAAAGAGATGAAGCGGGTTTTAAGTGAGAACAACATAAAATTCTCCCCCGAAAGAAAAGAGTCATTCTCAAAAGAAGATCTTCCCCGTTATGCACTTTTAAGCCTTGAAACTCCGCGCTGCTGGCACTGGTCGCTTTACGCCGACGGCATATTCTACGATCCCGAACACGGAGTTATGCGGGATTTCCCCGAATGTGCGCGCAAATTCTACTGGGAAATATATTAGACTTCCTCGGAAGCCGGCGCACGTCTGCTGACAAAATCTTTTGCCATCAGCCTC
>CAZCUQ010000029.1:0-17631 GCA_964501705.1 uncultured Ruminococcus sp.
GTTTCATCGGTTATCGTGTAGTTTGTCCCTGAATCCGAAACATTCGCGCTGTACTTATAAACGCTTTTGTCCGTGTAAGTGACGGTAACTGTTCCCGCGTCCTTGTCAACTTCAATTTGAGCAGCTTCCTTTGTCGAGGATTGCACGCCGTCATATGAAGTAAAGCCGCCTTTTTTAACCGTGAAGCCGTATTCATCATTATTTTTATCTTCAGATTTATTTTCATCTTCATTCGGATTCTTTACAAACTTTAGTCCAGAATACGATATCTTAGTAGTGCCGTATCTTTTTTCTTCAAGTATTCTTTCCGCGAGCGAGTACTCAACACTCCCGACGTAATCGAATCTGTCCTCTGATATCGAGGGAGATTTAACGCAGCTGTAAAATCCGAACGGAGTAATATTAGTTACGATAGACGTCGCGCTGTAGCACACGTCATTATAAACAAATCCGCAGAGAGCGTCGGGGATATGCTCCGTAACCGCTTTTTTACAGGAGAACGCGCGATATTCTGCGCCGTTTATCGTACCAAGAATACTTTCCGCGACATTTTCATCAATAAGCTTTCCCTTGACCTTAATAATATTTTTGAAATCCGAGCCGTAGCCCAACTGATAATCTGAATCCTCAACGGGATTAGTAACTCTTATTGCCGAAACGGGGCCTCTTACAGAGCCTCTTCTGAAATCCGAGCAGTTAGAATCGTCGAGAGTGCAGTAATCGGCAGCGATACCGAAATTTCGGAATTCAAGCATATTATCGGAATTACAGAACCAGACGCCGCAGCCTGTTTCGGACAGAAGTTCGATAATACTTCGGCAGGTTTTTCCCTTAAGATACTTGTAAGGTATAACCGAAAGATTGAGTTTTCCGGACGAATATCCCGAAAAGCCGCAGTCGGAAGCGATTTTCTGCAAAACAAGCGGAACATCGTAATCCTTTTCCTCGGAAAAAACGTCTGAGGTATCGAAAAACAGTTCAAGAGCGCGGCAGTTGTCGTAAGCGGTAATTTCGGCAATGCCGTCTCCGTAGCCGGGCTTGCTGATATAGAAGACGGGCAGGATTTCATCGCCTGCGCAGACAGATATTTTCGTTCCCGATGAGAAAGGCTCGTCGCAGAGAAGTTTAATTTGAAGCTTAGCGGTAATAATTCCGCTGACGGGAAGACCGGAGCATTCTCTTGTAAGCTTGATATATTCGATCTGTGAGCTGTCGAAATCCGAACCGTCGATATTAACTTTAATCTTAACGGGGTCAAAGACCGTCGAGAGTAATGACCTTAGATTTCATTGATAAGAAAGCGGACCAGATTCTTTCCGTTCCGACGTCTCTGACAGGCTCAACGGTAAGGGAGACAGCGGAAAACTCAGCTGTTTTTTCATCGGGGAAAGGATAAGTAACGGAAAACGTATCAAGTGAAACGACCGAGGACAATGCTCTTGCCGCGTCGTTGTCAAGGTACTGGAAATCGACTGAAATATAAGCTCTGTAACCGATAAGGAGCTTGTTGTCGTTTCCGTCCATACTGACGAAATCCGATGAGTCATTATAAACGGGGACATATTTAACGGAGAGATCTCTTTCGGTTATAAATTCCGAGAAATCGGTTCCGTTAATAACGAGCAGGTTATTAATACTCATAAATCTTACCTCCCGAGGCAACGGCGATTTCGGAGAAGCCCTCCTGAACGGTTCTGATAAGTTCATCGCCGTTAATATTTTTAATCACGGAATCGATCGAAAGTCTGAGGACATTACTCCCCGAATTATCCTCAGAGAGATTATCCGCCGCAAATAAAGAATCAATTTCAGCGGCGGCGGGGACGCCGTTCATGTTGTATCTCATATAATCACTTCCTTAGATCGTATTTAGAGTTAAATCTTCTCGCGAAGATTCTTTTGTGTCCGTCGGAGAAATCCGAGACGCGCATTTTAATAATTTTGGAGAAAGCGGTATCGCTGCCCAGGGACATAAAGAGAGCGGTAAAGAGGTGCCAGTGCATATTTTCGGCAAGAAGGTCAATACCGTATTTTTCGCGGAAAGCGGCGATAATGAATCCCGCGTCGCCGTAGAACGAAAACGCCTGCCGTTCATCGGGGAAATACTCTTTTCCGATAAAATCTGTCATAATTTCGCGGGCATTGTCGGGGAGAGAATCGGTAAAGAAGAGCGAAAGCACATCGTCGGCGGATTTTCCGCATTCAAGCATACGCAGGATTTTGAGGACGGATTTAAAATCCGTAACATGGGGACATTTTGGTTTTTCGTCATCATAGAGAAGAAGTTTACCGTAATCGGTCATAAAGATCAGTTCTCCTTTTCAAAGTCCGGGAAGCCGTATATATCGGCGGAGATAACGGCGCACTCGCGCGGTTTCCCCGAAAAAGACGTCTTAACATCGATAACGGCCTTACCGCTTTCTCTTTCGCCTGTCAGGACATTTACAAAGACGTAATCGGAGACAGCGGCGTTTTCCCTGCCGAAGACGGTACTGTCGGAGGAGAGGAAATCGCTCACGGGGTCACCGGGGCAGGCATCCATAATAACGGTGAATTTACGGAGTGCGAATATTCTTGCGACTCTGCTGCCTCCGCAGACGAATTTTCTTTTTTCGATCTCGGAGAGAACGCCCGCGTCGATCTCGCAGGCGCCTGCGGAGAAAGCGGCGTAACCATCTGTATCTGATGAATTATTAACATTCAGACCGAGAATACAGTCGCCGCAGAGAGCGATAGGGAAATCGCGGGTATTATTTTTATAAGCGGCGAGGGCCTCGGAAACATTCATTAAACATCACTGCCTTTCAAATGATAGGGTTGTAATAAGTGATCGAGAGCTTCATGGAGTAGGAGTATTCACCCGTTTCCCGAAAGCTTCCGATAATATCGTCAAATTCGGTTCTGACGGCGCAGGGGAGTGATCCGACGGATTCTCTGAATGAGTCGAGTGCCGACAGAACGGTGTTTTGATCGATATCACAGAGAGTAATTTTGAACTGTGCTGTTCTTAGGCATGAGCCGTCGAAATATGCTTTGGATAGTTTATCGGAAAGGATTTCCGCACAGGCGGGGTTTCCGTGAAGAATTATTCCGCCGCAAAGCTCTGTAATATCCTCAAGTAAATTTTCCCATTTGCACACAGATCACATCACCTCAATTTCCGCGTGATGGAACAGATTATTTTGGTTGAACAGTTTAATTTTACGGATACGGTAATCATTACCCATAACGGTAATTTTCTGATATTTCACTTTATTTCCGTCAAGGATATCGCCATCGGCGGCGAATCTTCGGGAAGACGATTCATCGAAGCAGTAAATCATCCCGTTATGCAGCACAGAGCCGTTGCTGCCGCAAACTCTTTTAACGGAAAGTGAGAGACTGTATATTTCCTCCGAGGAGAGAATGCCGTTTCCGTAAATATCCCCATAGAATATGGTAGTAAGGATACCGTTTTGTCTTGATAAGCCCAAATGATCACCTCATAAAACCGAAACGTGTCTGATATTATAGACCTTGTCAAGAAGTATCAGAGCGTTTTCGCAGATAATGTCGGAGGAAGAATTACTCCTGTCAAAATATTCTTCACTGCAGTCTCCGAGAGTAAGCCTTTTAAGGCCGCCCGAAGCCTCAATTTTTTTCAGGAATTCTGTTTCAATGTCCAAAGCTTCGGAGTAGAATTTGTAAGCTTCGCTGTTTTCATCGGGCGGTGAGCCGAACAAAGCCTCAATAAGAAGCTCAGCTCTATTTACAAAAGCATCATCGTTAATTGACGAGCACCTCCTTTTCATATAAAACGGATAAGCAAAGAGTTTCCGCTCCGTCCGACGCGGGGAGAAGAGGGAAAGCTAAGCGGGCGGAGCGTAAATATCAAGCCTTGTGATGAACGAAAACCCCGGAAGTTTTATTGTCGAAAACGGCGCAGAGGCCGTAGCTTCTGTAGCCGTACTTCCATGAGTCGGCGTCGGGGTTAAGGGCGGGCGGGATTATTTTGGGAACGATATTTTTTGTAAACTGGATAACCGCGTTTTTATCGATAATCATAAAGTTGATATCCTTACCGTCCGAAGCCTTAGCGTAGCCGCCGTCCGGTTCATCCTCTGCGGTACCGTTGTAGAGGACGATACTCGTATAGAATCTTGTCTGAGGGACGGAGATAACGTCGGCGAACCCCGCGAATACGGCTCTTGATTTAGTAGTATCCATATCTTCGATCAAACCTTTGAGCGAGGGGGTAATGAAGAGGATTCTCTCGTCGGCGGGAACCTCAGCCTCGTCCATATTGGAAACGGCCTGACGGATAGCGGCCACTGCTTCTTCACCCGAAGCGATAGTACCCGAAGCGATGCCGATGCCGGGAGTCCGGGCATATGAAGCGAATCTGAACGCATCGATTTCGGGAGCGGCCTTAGTGCGGAGAAATTCACCCGCAAGTCTGCCGAAAGCGGCGTTTTGAGTTTCCTCGTTGTCCATATTATCGACGGAGAACATTCTTCCTCTTTCGTAGTTAAAGGATTTGGTTTCCCATGTAAGGGAGACGTCACCCTCGACGTAACCGGTGGTACGGTCGTAATCGGCAAGACCGTCCATATCGAGTTTAGGGATAACGATCTCGTTAGTGTTAGCGCCTTCTCTTGCGAGGTAAGAGGGAGATTCAAGCACGGAAGTGACCGCGCTGTTCATGTAGACCTCATCAAGTAGGCCGCTGTACTTTTTAGCAAGATTGATAGTATTACTCATAAAAAAATTCCTCCAAAAATAAAATTACAGATGTTTTTAAGCGGAAAGGGGGGTCATTTAAGGCCGAAAGCTTTGCGAAGAGCGTTATCAGAGGTTATTTTTTCTCTGACGGCGAGCACACCCGTATCGGCAAGTGCGGATTCAGCGATAAATTCGGGGTGTTTTTGAAGAACCGAAGATATATCGGAATTTTCGGAAAGCTTGAGAGTGTCGTCGATAAAATTTTTTTTCACGCCGAGTTCATAGCAGGTGAGTTTAAGTTTAAGAAGTCTGTTTTCGTCGGAGAGGGCGGCGATTTTGTCCTCTGAGTTAATTTCTTCAGGTACGGACGCGTCCAAAGAGATCTCCTCTTCTGCGTCAAAGATTTCTTCCATAGCAAATTCTCCTTTTAATTAATGGAATCTTCGATTATTTCCCTTGCGTCATTTTTGGAAATAATACCCGATTCATAAAGTTTAAGATTTCTGTCGATAGTTTTGTCAACGCTTATGTCGAGTTCTTTTGAGAAAGAGATTTTAATGTCACAATCATTCGAGTCGATCCTGCCGAGATACTTTCCTGCCGCGAGGATACTTCTTACGAGGTTTTCGATAAACTCTACGGCGATATTGCGGTTAGCGTTCATAGTTCTTGCGGTACGGTTTTCCTGGCTGGCGATTTCGGCGGCGGTACGGACACCCGAAGACGTACCGAAGCTAAGCGTTCCCGAAGAGATACCTGTCTGGAAGCAGAGGATATTGAGGAGAGCGTTAATAGCCTGCACGTGTTCATCGATACGAAGTTCGGATGTATTGTCGATAATTTTGAGATCTTTTTCGTCCTCGCAGCGAAGAGCCTGGTAGACCTCATCGTCAGCGTCGAAGTATCTTCTTACGTCGCCCGTATCGGGGTCAACGACGGTTCTGATGCAGGAGGATGGGACGATAATTCTTTTTCTGCCGAGGATAAATTCTCTTTGCAGGCTGTCGAAAGCGATATCGAGGGCCTTTAAAGTATCCTTGGAATTACAGAATACGGAAAGACCGAGATTCATATCGGAGATAATATTGTTGGAAACAGCGGGGCGGAAATAAGAAAACATCTGTTCCTTAAACGGGTAAACGATTTCGTTATTAAGGGAGGGGAAAACGGATTTCACAGGTATTTCTCTGCCGAGGGACGAAGAGTTATCGGATGCGAAGAGTTTAAATCTGACCAAGGTATTATCCCGCAAAGGGGAGTGTGATTCCATAAGGGTATAGTAGGTACCGTTTTTGCAGCTGACGGTTCTGAATATGCAGGCGTTTGTACGGCCGGAGCGAAAGCCGGTAGGGACGAAATTTTCCGCGCTGCAATAGTCGAGCATTATTTCTCCTCCGCAGATAAAAGTCTTAACGGCGGCGCCGCCCAGGGCGAAGGCGTAGGAGAAGAGTTCGGGCATTCTTTCCCAGAAGGAATTATTTTGGAGTATGTCCTGAACGAATTTTTCCTTAAGCTTGTCGGAAAGATTAATATCGACCTGCTGACCGAATGTCATATCGGACAGAGTATCGCAGAGGATCTTAGCGGCGTTAAGGGAAGCGAGTTCTCTTTCGCCTCTGCCGTACAGACCCGAACGTTTGACATATTTCCACGGAGGGTTGCCGGAGAAGATATTTTTGGATTCTTCAATGATATTCTCGTAATACCACGAGATATCGGGTATACCCTGATCGGGGAAAGCGGCGAGAGCGTCGTAAACGATTCCCGAATACAAACTGTGATCATTCCTTTCGTAATAGTATAGTGTGCACAGGCGATTTACATAAGACCCGCCTCAATTATCTCGTTCATACGTTTTTCGGTGGAGTATTCCTGTGCGTCGAGGCTGTCGATATTGGAGGAGCCGTTGTCTCGGCGCGTACCGTCGTCGCAGTACTGTGCCTCGGAGAAGGCGTCAATTGTGTGGATACAGTTTTCGGAGATAAAGTATCTTCCGGCGGACATAATTCCCGTATAGAAGCATATTCTGTCGGAGATCTTTTTTTTGGCGGCGTTATGTATTTCAACGCCGAGTCTGTTTTTAGCGGCGGAGTTTTTAAGACCTCTGATAAGCACCTGTTCGGCGCTGTCGCAGTAAACGTCGCGCAGAGCGGGGAATTTTTTCTTAGAGGCGATAACGAAGTCGCGGAAATCGCGTTCAAGCTCGGACGGGGAGATAATTTTTTTGTTATAATATTCCGAGAGAGTAATAATTTTGGCATAACTGCGGGTATAGCCGGTAAGGTTAAAAGCGTGAGCGGAGTCGTTTCCGCCGAAATCTACGCCGATATCCGCCATAATAATATCTTTTTCCGGGATATTTTTCAAGATAAAGTCATTCGGGTGATCGGCGAAGGTTCTGTAAATGATACCGTCGGCGGATCTCCATTTACCGAGAATAAACCTGTCGTAATAAACCGTACCGAGATATTCGCGTTTAAGGCTTCGGACGAATTTTTCGGGCAGAGCGGGGTTATCGTCGATAGAGAAATCGGCTCTGTAGATATCGGCGTCCGAGTCGAGGAATTTTTTAAACCAGTGAGACGGAGAGGATGGGTTGCAGGTACCGTCGAACACGGAGTTTTCCTTATCGAGTCTGGATTCGAGCATACGGAAAACATTTTCATTCCAGGTAGTAATTTCGTCGCCGTAGGCGTAGCCGATGCTCATACCGCGAAGTTTTTCGCCGCCCGCGATTTTTTCCGCGCCGACAATGAAGCAGTCCTTACCGAAGAGTCTGACTTTGCCGGCGTGAACGTTACCGACGAGCGAGTCGCCCCAGAATTTACGCATAGGGGCAATAACGTTTCTTTCGAGGGTAGCCTGAGTATTGCCGATAAGGACAGCATTTTCGCCGTCTTTCAGATTACGGAGTCTGTAAGGGATACGGAAGAAATCGAGATAAGTCTTACCGCTTCTTACGGCTCCGACGCTGACATTAAATCTGTGAGGGGATCGGAGAGTATCGCGAAGCACTTTTTTTTGTTTCGGAGTAAGAATAGTCATTCCTCCTCATTGGAAACAAGCTCGCAGAAGATACTGTCAAGCTTATTCAGGTTATCTTCTTCCGAGGACAGATCTCCGCCGAACAGACCGTAATGTTTACCGAGAAGCTCCAAAGCTTTCATTTTATCATAAAGTTTAATTTCGGTTCCGCCCTTTGCGGAGGTATTTTTAATAAGAGCGGCGGCGTGTCTTTTTTTCAGCGGGATCTTAGAGAGAGGTTTCATACGTACCGCGCCGTCGTCATTGATTTCGGTGAAATCGAACGCGTCTGCGGAGGCGATTTCCGAAAGAGCGGAGAGGATATCGTCAGCGGAAAGAATTTTTTTATTCAAGCGGGGTCACCTCTCAGGAAAGAGATAAAGTCGCTGCGGTTATAGTTAAGATAATTTCTGACAGAGCTTTCGGACTGATCACCGATAATGAAGTCAGCGTAGCAGTCGATGCACAGACCGTATTCGGGGGAAGCGTTTTCTTCGGTAAGCATAGAGTCGCAGCACTCGCAGTATCCGCCGAATCTGTAATTATAGTTTATAGAATCCAAATTCCGGACCTCCTTTTTGATTTTACGTTTATGATCGCGGAAAGCTAATAATAATCTCCGTACAGATAAACAGCGTTTTTCACCCTGAGCATAAGAACCACATCCTTCATAGATTGTTTGCATTATGCAATAAACGAGCTTTAAAAAATAGGCATAATGCGCCATTTTGGGTTATTCAAAGAAGATTTTGCAAGAGACGGACAAAGCTGATTTGCATTTTGCAATCGAGTAAGTTAAATAATAACCGCACACTTTTTATTGCGGTGATTATATTATAGCACAAATGTTTTCATTTGTCAATAGATTTCAGAACATTTGTTTGTAAACTTTTTGTGAATGAAGGCAAGAATCAATTTGCGGATTCTTGCCTGATTTTATTTTACGGTATAATTATAGCACATTTGTTTTATTTTGTCAAGAGTTTTTCAAACATTTGTTTGTAAATTTTTTATGTATTTTAACTGACATTCATTTTCCGTGGGAAGCTGTTGTCAATGAGAATCGACATCATAATCGAGATACATTTCGGCGAGGGAAATCGGGATAAGGAAATTTTTATTATAAATTTCGTCATATTCCGACATATCGACGGGAGCGGGGGTCGTACCGATCTCAATAGTTTCGGGGACGATATCCATATTTTCAGCGATAATGTAATCGCTGAGGCCGCCCGAAGAATACTCCGAATAATCCAGTGCCGTGTAACCCGTAAGTTCTTTAACGATTTTTATTTGTTTTTCGCTTCTTTCGCGGAGATCGCCCGTCTGACCGTAATCCCAGTAGATCATAGAGCCGGTAGCGTGGTAGCTCACGACGGTTTCGGGGTGGGAGAGGCTTTTGATAAACTCGGAAATACATATGGACTCACGTTCGCTCATAGGTTCGAAGCCCTTGAAATTCGCGCCCGTCCTGCCCTTGAGGGTTTCGATTATATCCCATTTGGCGTCGAAGTTGCGGTTAATATCGACGCCTCTTGCGTTAGCCTTCCAGCGTTTGTAGTAATCCTCTTCGGAGAGGCTCGTATAGCCCCAGGTTACAGCATTTTTATACATAACGCGGGCATTATTGCGAAGGATCTCCGAGTTCAGACCGTCCGCGCCGAATTGACTTATAGTAACGCCGTCGGGGTTAAGCATAGGGACGATATGAATTGCGTACTCCGAAAGGATATCCTTGTAAGGCACACCGTTATGTGATTTTTCGTAATAGGAATTGAGGAGATATTCCGCCATATCCATAACGAGGAGGGATGTCATATATTCGCGTGCGTGGCAGGAGGCAACGAAGACAATCTGTCTGTCGGCGTTTTTACTGCCGATGGTAATATCGTAGATATTTCTCCTGTCGGCTGTTGTTCCGATAACGGAGTAATCGAAGAGTTCGGGGTAATGATCTTTGATAAGAGGAAGATCCTCGCAAAGCTCGTCATAAGTATACATATCGGACGAATCGACGAAATCGGTATTGACATGATGTCTGATATAGACGCCGTTATCGGAGAATGTGTATTCATTTCCGTTGATTATCTGTCTGCCCGTATAAGCGCTGCCGTCGTCGCCGAAGAAGAACTGTCTGCCGTCCTTAAATCTGATTTTTTTATTTCTTGTCATAATACCGTTTCCGGCGAATAAATAAACCTTTCCGCTGATCATGCAAAGACCCTTGATTTTTTTTCCGTCAAGGATATAGAAAACATTTCCCGATTCATCGGGATAAGTAAAGTATCCGCCGCTGACTGAAACGATTTGAGGAATTATTTCTTCGTTATCGTTTTGGGTTTCATTTTCGGTTTCGGATACCGATTCACGATCGGAATCGCCGTCTATAGTGATAGTCTGTTCATCACTTTCTTCTGCGGCGTAAAAAGTACCTGCGGGGGAAGAGAGAGCCACGGCGGCGGAAGTAAAAAAGGCAAAAAGTTTATTTTTCAAGTGGATATGGGTCATTTTTTAAATTCCTTTCGGTTCGTGAAAAAATCAGCGGATAAACAAAGGTTATGAAGAATACGACGATAAAATATCTCAATCCGTCGAGCAGGAGACTGTTCTCGTAAAGGAGCTTTGACGAGTAAAGAAGAGCTGTCGCCGCAAGCCCGGCGGCAATTCTGATAATTGCCGTTTTAAGGGGAGCCGGGTCGGTTTTAAATCCGATATATTTTTTTTCGAGGAATATTCCCACAGAAAAAGCAAGTCCCGCCGCGGAGGTTTTTATTGAATCGGCAAGATAATCGGCGCTGATAACGTTTTGGGAAAAAAGAGCGAAAGCGTAAATAACCGAAGCCGCGCCGGATACCGCGATAAACAGAAGCAAAAAATTACCGTTAAATTTCCTTCTTACAAAAATAACGGCGGCGGAGCAGGCGGCGCTCAGAAGAAAAGCGGCAGTCACGTCTTCGGGAGTATGAACGCCGAGATACATTCTCGAAAGCATAACAAGCAGTATTATTAACGCGGAGATAACGGGCACGGCTTTTTTCTTTCGGTATTCATAAGCGGCGGGAACGAGAGCGGAAACGGCTGTCTGGGTATGTGCGCTCGGGAAAGAATAACCGGTAGCGCCGCTCACAGCCGATTCCACGGGAATAAGTCTTGTATCTCTGACAAACGGTCTGGGAACACGGAGAGTTATTTTTATTCCCTGAACGAGAAGCCCCGAAATGAAGAAAGACTCGCCTATTTCACAAGCAAAGTTCTTATCCGCGTACCAGTAATTGACAGCGAACAAAGCGATAAGCGCACCCGATGTTCCGAAAAACGTCACAAACGAAAAGAAAGCGTCGAGAAAGCCGCAGCGCAGCTCCTGTAAAAAAAGCAGAAAATCCATTTTTTTTCTCCCCAAAAGATCTCATAAAGACATTATACCGCAAAATGCGGAATTTGTAAAGTTTTTTCAAAAAGGAAACGTTAATTTTTTCCCGTGATTTCCAAAATAACGTCAAAGATTTTCCCTGCCGTCTCATACTTACTCATTTTTTCGAGAGAAATTTCCCTTTCCGGCGTAATTATCGTAAGAATATTCGTATCGGACTTAAATCCGGCGCCGTTGTCTTTTAACGAATTAGCGCAGATCATATCGATATTTTTTGACGAGAGCTTTTTTCTGCTGTTTTCGAGAACATTTTCCGTTTCCATGGAAAAACCGCATAAAAATTGATTTTCCCGTTTGTGTTCGCCGAGGAATTTCAAAATATCCTTTGTGCGTTTAAGCGGGAGGGAAAGATCCTCGTCAGATTTTTTTAATTTTTCGTCATAAGTCGTGACGGGGGTATAATCGGCGACTGCGGCAGCCTTTACGATAATATCCATATTATCCGCAAGGGATGTCACGGCGTTAAACATATCCTCCGCGGACAAAACGGGGACTAAATTTACAAAGCGCGGAGGAGTGATATCCGCGTGAGCGCTGACAAGAGTTACGTCCGCTCCCCGGCAGGCGGCGTTCTGTGCGAGAGCATAGCCCATTTTTCCCGACGAATGATTTGTGATATATCTCACAGGGTCGATAGCCTCCATAGTTGCGCCCGCCGTGATAAGGACTTTTTTTCCCGCCATATCTTTTTCGCGGGCGATTTCCTTTAGAATATATTCAAGGAGAATATCCTCGGAGGGCATTTTCCCGTCTCCGATATCTCCGTTTGCGAGCGTTCCCCTGTCAGGTTCGATTATCTCCGCGCCGAAGCGGCGAAGCTTTTCTATATTGTCCCGCACGATGGGATTATGGAACATATTGTGATTCATCGCGGGAGAAACAATTTTTTTGCAGGTGCAGGCCATTACTGTGGTGGTGAGCATATCGTCGGCGATACCGTTTGCGATCTTTCCTATAACGTTTGCGCTTGCGGGAGCGATCATCACGACGTCGGCTTTTTTCGCGAGAGCGACGTGTTCGACGGAATACTCAAAGTTCCGGTCAAACGTGTCGATAAGGCACTTGTGACCCGTAAGAGTTTCAAAAGTGACGGCGGTGATAAACTCTGTCGCGTTACGAGTCATAAGGACATGGACTTCGGCTCCCATTTTAACGAGAGCGCGGGCAAGATTCGGTATCTTATACGCGGCGATGCTTCCCGTAACGCCGAGAAGAACGGTTTTGCCCGTTAAGCTGATATTATCCGTATTCATTCGTTCAAAAACGCGGCGAAAGCCTTTTCGGTCATATAAACATCGAACTTGGAAACTATCTCATAGGGAGCGTGCATTGAAAGCACGGGGACGCCCACGTCGATGGTATCAACGTTGAGATTAGCGATATAAGCCGCAACTGTTCCGCCGCCGCCCGCGTCGACCTTTCCAAGCTCACCCGTCTGCCATACCACGTTGTTGTTATCCATAAGGGCGCGTATTCTGCCGACAAACTCTGCGGAGGCGTCGGACGTGCCCGATTTGCCTCTTGCGCCCGTATATTTCGTAACGCAGACCCCTCTGTTGATGAAGGAAGCGTTTTTCTTTTCGGAAACATCGGGGAAATTGGGGTCAAACGCCGCGTTTACGTCAGCGGAGAGACACTCCGAATTTGAAAGACACTCTCTTCCGTCAGCGCCCATTGATTCGGCGATATCATAGATGAAATATTTGAGATAAGAGCTGCGAAGACCGGTATTTCCGTCGCTGCCCGTTTCTTCCTTGTCGGTGAGAACGCAGACGGCGGTCTTTGAGGGCTTGCCGCAGCCGAGGATAGCCGTAAACGCGGTATAAGCGCATACCCTGTCGTCATGACCGTATGCGCCGATAAGGCTTCTGTCAAAGCCGATATCCTTAGCTTTCATAGCGGGGACGGCCTCAAGCTCCGCAGAGAGGAAATCATCCTCAACAATACCGTATTTGTCATTAAGAATTTTCATAACGTTGAGTTTAACTCTGTCGGAAGCGTCCTTGTCGCGGAAAGGCTCCGAGCCGATGATAATATTAAGCTCCTCGCCCTTGATAAGCTCAGCGGGAGTGCGTTTCATCTGAGCTTTTGCGAGATGAGGGAGAAGATCGGTAACGCAGAAAACGGGGTCTTTTTCGTCCTCGCCGATATTGACTGTAATTTTTTCTCCGTTCTTTTTAACGATGACGCCGTGTAAGGAGAGAGGAACGGTCGTCCACTGATATTTTTTGATACCGCCGTAGTAATGTGTTTTGAAGTAAGCTGTCTCGTTATCCTCATAAAGAGGATTTTGTTTCAGGTCAAGACGCGGGGAATCTATATGCGCCGCCGCGATATGAACGCCGTTTTTAATATTCTCCCTGCCGAAAACGGCGAGGATTATCGCTTTTTCGCGGTTCACTAAGTAAACCTTATCGCCCGCCGAGTATTTTTTGCCCTTTTCAAAGGGAACGAAGCCCTTTTTCTCGGCGGCCGAAACAGCGTATTTAACAGCCTCGCGTTCTGTTTTTGCTTTGTTCAGAAAGTCCTTGTAATCCTCGCAGTATTTCTGAATTTTACCCATAGTTCTTTCGTCCGCGTCAAGAAGACCGTTTTCGTGACGCGAGAGGATTTTTTCCGAAAGCTCGTTTCCTTCGGATTTTTTCTTTTTATCTGCCATAATATTTTTCTTCCTTTCAAGAGATTTTACAGTCATCGGCATTGAAATTTGTACTTTCAGCCTGCGCGAAAATCATATATGCAAATTTTTGCTTGACTTCAAGTCAGATTTCTAATGTCGCTGACTATTATTATAAAGGTTTTTGTAGCTTTTATAAGCTGACGTCACCTTATTTACGTAATGCTTGGTAGCGGCGGAGGGGATATCGCGGAGATTTTCCCCGTCGCCGTAGCGCGGATCGCCGAGCCATTTGTTGACATTTCCGCGTCCCGTATGATATGCCGCCGAGGAGATTTCCATACTGCCGTATTCTTCGTAAAGAAGTCTCAAAAGATACGTTCCGTATTTAATATTTATTTCCGGGTCAAGGATATCGTCATAAGATACGTCCGATTCATCGCCCATGCGGTATTTTACCCACTCAAAGCTGTCCTCCATTATCTGCATAAGTCCCATAGCGCCCGCGTCGGAGACAGCGTTGGGGTCGAATCCGCTTTCCGTTTTGATTACAGCGTAGACGTAATATTTATCGAGATTATTTCTGCTTGCGTATTTTTCCACAAGCTCCTGATATTTCAAGGGATAGAAGATCGTTCTTTCAATATCGGGAAGCTTTATAATTATTCCCGTTAAAACGGCGAAAATCAAAAATATTCCCAAAAATCGGGATCTGTATTTTCTTTTTTTCATTTCAGAAGTTTCTCCGCAGTTTCTTTGATTTGATTTTTAAGTTCATATTCGGTAGAGTTGTTTTCTATAATGATATCGGAATTTTCGCGGAAAAATTCCTCCGTATGCTGTGAAGCGAATCTTTTACGAGCGCTTTCCTCTGATATTTTGTCTCTTTTCATAATTCTCCGAAGTCTTATATTTTCGTCCGCGACAACGCTTACGATAACGCCGCACATTTTATCCTCTCCCGCTTCAAACAGCGTGGGAGCGTCGATGATAACATATTTTTCCCCATTTTCGCGGTATTTTTCCAAAAGAGCGGTTACTTTCATATTAATATATTTATATGAGATTTCATTAAGCGCGTGAAGCTTATCGCTGTCGGAAAAAACAATATCGGCGAGTTTTTTTCGGTCAAGAGTTTTATCATCGTTTAATATCTCCGCACCGAAATACGAAACTGTCTCGCGAAGGCAGGGGGAGTCCCTTTGCATAACCTCTCCGGCGATACTGTCGGCGTTTATAATAATAAAGCCCGCTTTTTCAAGCTCTTTGCCGACAAAGGTTTTTCCCGCGCCGCTTTGCCCCGTAAGACCTGTTATCTTCATAATTTGATCACCCTGAAAGCGGCCGCGCGCAGAAGTCTGTTATAGACAGCAAGTCCCACTCCGTTTTCGCGCGGTTTTCTGGCGTATACCTTTTCGGCGTGAATTTCGTCAAGCTTACGGAGAACGCCGAATAATTCTCTTGCTTCTTCTTCGGGAGTATCTCCATAGGCAACGTATCTGTCGTTCGGGAAATTTTTCACGTCGGAGTTAAAGATCATGGAATAGGTTTTTTCGTCGGATTTTTTTGAAACGTATCCGATAAAATCCTCAAGACTTCCGTCAAGGATAGTAATTTCCGCCTTGGGAGCGTAGTGCTTATATTTCATTCCGGGAGAGAGGACCTTTTCGCCGTCGTTTATTTTTTCGGTTATTCCCCTTGCGTAGAGAACCTCGAAACCTGCGTTTATCATATCCTCGCCCGAAACAAATCCGGGACGGAGAATCTTCACCTTTTCGCCCTCAAAGCAGACGACTGTGGATTCAACTCCCACGGCGCATTCGCCGCCGTCGATAATCGCGGGGATTCTCCCGTTCATATCCTCGTAAACATATTTTGCCGATGTAGGACTCGGACTGCCCGAAAGATTTGCCGACGGAGCGGCGATCGGAACGGCGCACGCCCTTATGAATTTCCGTGCGGTCTTGTTTGCGGGAACGCGGATACCGACTGTATCGAGTCCGCCGCTTGTAATTTGTGGGATAATATCCTTTTTGGGGAGAATCACCGTAATAGGTCCGGGAGAAAATTCATCCATAAGTCTTGCCGCAGCGGCGGGAATTTCTCTCACATAATTTTCGCTCTCGGAAAAATCGCAAAGATGAACTATAAGCGGATTATCGGACGGTCTTCCCTTTGCCCTGTAAATATCGGCGACCGCTTCGGGATCGAGAGCATTTGCTCCGAGACCGTAGACAGTTTCCGTAGGGAAGGCGACGAGTTCTCCTTTTTTAATAAACTCCGCAGCCGCGCTGATATCTT
Organism: uncultured Ruminococcus sp.; assembly: GCA_964501705.1. GTDB lineage: Bacteria > Bacillota > Clostridia > Oscillospirales > Ruminococcaceae > RGIG4694. The sequence continues at coordinate 16,074 of CAZCUQ010000029.1, forward strand.
CGTCCGAAGCGGAAAGCGTCAAAGTATTGTATTCCAAAGTCAGCTTTCCTCCGTTTCTGCGGCAAGTCTTGCTGCCTCGTCGGCTGTTGCGAGAGCGTCGATAATTTCATCGAGACTGCCGTTTAAAATGCTTTCCAGCTTATAAAGAGTAAGTCCGATACGGTGATCGGTCATTCTGCCCTCAGGGAAATTATAAGTCCGTATTCTTTCGGAGCGGCTGCCCGTTCCGACCTGGGAGCGTCTTTCGGAGGCGATCTTTTCATTTCTTTCCTGTTCTTTTTTTTCATAAAGGCGGGAGCTTAAAATTTTCATAGCCCTGTCCTTATTTTTATATTGAGATCTTTCGTCCTGACATTCAACGACAATACCCGTCGGCAAATGAGTTATCCTCACGGCGGATTCGGTCTTGTTGATATGCTGTCCTCCCGCGCCGGAAGCTCTGAAAACGTCGATTTTGAGATCGGCGGGATTTATTTCAAGCATGACCTCGTCTGCTTCGGGGAGAACGGCGGCGGTAACGGTAGACGTCTGGATTCTCCCCTGAGATTCCGTTTCGGGCACTCTTTGCACTCTGTGAACGCCGCTTTCAAATTTCAGCCGCGAATACGCGCCCTCACCCGAAATACAAAACGAGATTTCTTTATATCCTCCGAGTTCCGTTGGATTCGAGTTTAAGACCTCGGTTTTAAAGCCTTTTGATTCGGCGTACATTGAGTACATTCTGAAAAGGGAGTTAGCGAAAAGAGCGGCTTCTTCTCCGCCCGCGCCCGCACGGAGTTCCATAATGACGTTTCTTTCATCGTTAGGGTCTTTAGGGAGCAGAAGGATTTTAAGTTCCTCTGCGGTCTTATCGGCGAGAGCGGCATTTTCGGAGTATTCCTCTTCGGCAAGTTCGCGCATTTCGCTGTCGGAGCCGCTGTCGTTCATAAGTTCTCTTGCCTCATCGCGGGCATTTTGGTATTTCAGATATTCTCTGAATTTACCGATAACGGGCGTAAGGCTTTTATATTCTTTCATAAGGGCGGCGTACTGTTTATTATCGTTTACAACGGCGGTATCGGAGAGTTTATTATTTATTTCCTCGAATCGTTCTTCAGCTTTTTTTAATTTATCTAACATATTTTAATCCTCCGTTTTGCGGGTAACAGATTTAATATTTCTTTCGATTTTACTTCTGGGCACCATAAATTCATGTCCGCATCCCATACATTTCAGTTTAAAGTCCATTCCGGAGCGAAGCACAAGCATTTGTTTGCTTTTACAGGGGTGTTCTTTTTTCATAAGAAGTACATCTCCCGTGCGGATATCCATAGAATCATTCCTTTACTTTACAAATCGCTGTTTCTATTATACCACACTATTTTCCGAAAGGAAAGTATTTTCGGAATATTTTTAAAAAAATTCGGGAAATTTTTTGGGGAAAAAAGTATTTTCTCTCCAAAAAAGAGCGTTTTTGCTGTTCAAGTTAATTTTTATATGTTGTTTTTGTCATTGTTTCCGCCTTTAGCTTCAATTACGTTATCATTTGATGTTTGTCTTATCGTTTCCGCAATAACCT